>NZ_JALPKP010000040.1:0-53300 GCF_051383635.1 Geodermatophilus sp. CPCC 205506
CCCCGGCGTCGGCGTCCGCGCCCCGGTCGAGCAGCGCGCGGGCGGCCCCGGCCGCACCGCCCGCGGCGGCCCACGTCAGCAGGTCCACGCCGGTGACCGGGTCGGCCAGCGGTGCGCCCGCGTCGAGCGCCGCGGCCAGCTGGTCGGCGTCGTCGAGGTAGGCCGCGCTCGGCGCGTCGACCGGGGCGCCGAGGCTCCGGAGGACGGCGACCAGGTCTGGTGCGGACTCCAGCGCGGTGTGCAGCGGCGTGCGGTGCTGCTCGGTGCGCGCGGCCGGGTCCGCGCCGGCGGCGACCAGCAGCCGGACGATCTCGGCCTGACCCTCGGCGACCGCGACGTGCAGCGGCGTCCAGCCGCCCTGTCCGTCCCGCTCCACGGTCGCCGACAGCAGCCGCGGCGACTGCTCGACGGCGGTGCGGACGGCGTCGACGTCACCCTGGGCGATCAGCCGGGCCAGCCGCGGGCCGGTCATGCGGGTGGTCATGGGGGATCCCCGTTTCCGTTCGGGACGTGCCGGGCGGCCGTGCTAGACGACGTCCCGCCGGACGGCGAGCAGGGTGCCCAGCAGGGCCGCCACCAGACCGTAACCGAGCAGCAGCAGCCCGCCCTGCCAGGGTTCGAGGAGCTCGGGACCCTGGAAGGTCGCCGTCATCGCCTCGAGCGCGCCGCCGGGCATCCACTTGTAGGCCCCGGCCGTGGCCGGGATCTGGCGGATGATCGGCTCGACCACGAACAGGTAGACCAGGCCGCCGACGATGGCGCCCACCTGGTTGCGCAGCAGCGCGCCGAGACCGACGCCGATGACGGCGTAGATGACCAGGGCCAGGCCGGCACCCGTCATGACCCGCAGGTTGTCCCCGGTCAGCGACGGTGCCGCCCCCCGGGCGCCGGCGTGGATCGCGACGACGAGGTAGTTCACCGCCAGCACCAGCAGAGCGAAGGGCACCGCCGCCAGCGCGTAGCCGATCAGCTTGGCGACGACGACGCGGCCGCGCCGGGGCGTCGTGAGGAAGGTCGGCGTGGCGGTGCGGTGCCGGTACTCCTGGGTCATCCCGATGATGCCGAGGATGAGGAACAGCACCGTGACGTTGGCCGCGGTGGCCAGCGCGAGCTCCTCGTAGGCCTCCGTGCCCACGGCGGGCAGGCCGCTCTCCGCGCCGCCGGCGAAGGCGGTGAAGAGGATCGCGAAGCCGGTCACCATGACGCAGGCGCCGAGCAGCAGCCCGATCCACACGCGCGTGGTGAACAGCTTGGTCCACTCGGCGCGGACGAGCGCGGTCATCGGGCAGCTCCCTGCGTGATCGTGTCGGTCGGAGCGGCGGCGAACTGCTCCTGGCCCGCGGTGAGCCGGAAGTACAGGTCCTCCAGGCCGCTGCTCTCGGCGCGCAGCTCGTGCAGCTCGATCCCGGCCGCGAACGCGCGGGCGCCGACGACGGCCGGCGTCGTCCCGGAGACGGTCACCAGCCCGTCGCCGCCCGGTGCGACCTCGAGGCCGGCGGATCCGAGGACCTCGACCAGCCGGGCGGCCTCGGGGCTGCGGGCGAGCACGGTCCCGGGGCCCTGGGCGCCGGCGTGCAGCTCGGCGATCGAGCCCTCGCGGACCAGCCGGCCGGCGCCGACGATGACCACGCGGTCGGCGGTGTGCTCCATCTCCGAGAGCAGGTGGCTGGAGACCAGCACGGTGCGGCCCTGCTCGTGGGCCAGGTGGCGGATGAACCCACGCAGCCACTGGATGCCCTCGGGGTCCAGGCCGTTGGCCGGCTCGTCGAGGACGAGCACCGCCGGGTCGCCCAGCAGCGCCGTCGCCAGCGCGAGACGCTGCCGCATGCCGAGGGAGTAGCCGCCCGCGCGGCGTCCGCCGGCGTCGGCCAGCCCGACCTGCACGAGGACGTCCTCCGCGCGGGAGAGCGGCAGCCCCGCCGCGCGGCAGTACACGCGCAGGTGGTTGCGGCCGGACCGGGCCGGGTGGAACGCCGTCTCGAGGACGGCGCCCACGGTGCGGACCGGCGCGGGCAGGGCCGTGTACGGGGCGCCGTTGAACGTCGCGGTGCCCGAGTCCGGCTGCTCCAGGCCCAGCAGCATGCGCATGGTCGTGGTCTTCCCGGCCCCGTTGGGCCCGAGGAAGCCGGTGACCGACCCGGGTTCGACGGTGAAGGTCAGGTCGTCGACGGCGCGCACGGCGCCGAAGGTCTTGGTGAGGCCGCGGACCTCGACCCGCACGGGGTCTCGGGGTGCGGTGCTGCCGGGGCGGATGGCGCTCTCCTGGGGTCGGCGGGGGCCTGACGACGGCTCCATCCAAGCGCACCCGGACGACGGTCCGGGAGTCCCGGCGGGCGTGGCGGCCGAGGGTGATCGCGCGCACAGCGGAGGCCCTGCCGGTAGGTTCCCGAGCCGTGAGCGCGTATCGCACGGTGGTCGTCGGGACCGACGGGTCGGAGTCATCCCTGCGGGCGGTGCGCCGCGCCGGCGCGCTGGCCGGGGCCTGTGGCGCGCGGCTGGTCCTCGTCTGCGCCTACCAGCCCCCGCGGGTCGACGAGCGCGAGCTCCAGGAGGCGCGCGAGGTCTTCGGTGACGACGCCTACCAGGTCATCGGCTCGGGCCCGGCCGAGTCCACGGTGCAGACCGCGGCCGAGCGTGCGCGGGAGGCCGGCGCCACCGACGTCTACCCGATCGCCGTCGTCGGCGCGCCGGTCGAGACGCTGCTCGACGTGTGCGCCCGCGAGCAGGCCGACCTCCTCGTGGTGGGCAACCGCGGGCTCAACAGCATCAAGGGCCGGTTGCTCGGGTCGGTGCCCTCCGACGTGACCCGCCGGTCCACGGTCGACGTGCTGGTCGTCCACACCACGGGCTGACCCCCTGCCGGGCACCGGAGCCGAGGACGCCGCCGCGGGTGCACCCGACGCCCGGGAGGCGCTCGAGCGGCTGCTCCTCGACGGCCCGGGCTGCTACACCCGGCTGCAGGTCGCCGAGCTGGCCGGCATGCCGCCGGAGCGGACGCAGCGGCTGTGGCGGGCGCTCGGCTTCCCCGACGCCGCCGACGACGAGGCGCTCTTCACCGACACCGACGTGCGGGCGCTGGGCACGCTCTCGGCGCTGATCGACTCCGGCTTCGTCGACCCCGAGACCGAGGCGTCGATCGCCCGGGCCATGGGCCAGTCGCTGTCCCGGCTGGCCGACTGGCAGACCGACATGCTCGCCGACCTGCTGACCCGGGACGCCGGCGGCGAGCAGGCGATCGACCCCGCGGAGGCGGTGCGGACCGCGCAGCGGCTCTTCCCGCTGCTGCGCGAGGTGCAGGACTACGTGTGGCGGCGTCACCTGGCCGCCAACGCCGACCGGCTGCTGGCCTCGGCCGGACCCGGCGACCGGCGCGAGCTCGCCGTCGGCTTCGCGGACCTCGTCGGCTACACCACCCGCAGCCGCGGCATGGGCGGGCGGGAGCTCGGCGAGATGGTCGAGGACTTCGAGAGCACCGCCAGCGAGGTGATCGCCCGCCACCACGGCCGGGTGGTGAAGACCGTGGGGGACGGCGTCCTCTACACCGCCGTCTCACCCATCGACGCCGTCGAGATCGGGCTGGAGCTCCCCGAGGCGTGGCAGGCCGCCGACCGCCCGCCGCTGCGGGTGGGTGCCGCGCACGGCACGGTGCTGACCCACCTCGGCGACGTCTACTCCCCGGTGGTCAACCTGGCCAGCCGGCTGACCTCGATCGCCCGGCCGTCGGCCCTGCTGGTCGACCGCGAGCTGGCCCGGCACCTGCGCGGCCTGCCGCGGTACCGGGTCCGCCCGCTGAACCGGGTCTCCGTCCGCGGGTACGACCAGCTGCAGCCGTGGCTGGTCCGCCGCCGTCCTCCCGGCGGGGAGGACAACGCCCTGGAGGGCATGCTCGACGAGATGGCCGACGAGGTCCTCGCCGCCCCGGAGGACGGCGAGCAGCCCTGACAGGGGCCGGTGAGAGGCTGAACCCGTGCCCGCCACCCTCGTCGCCCGCGGGCTGGCCGCCGGCCACGGCGCCCGCGTCCTGTTCTCCGACCTCGACCTCGTCGTCGCGCCCGGTGACGTCGTCGGGCTGGTCGGGGTGAACGGCGCGGGGAAGTCCACCCTCCTGCGCACGCTGGCCGGCGAGCTGCCGGCCGAGTCCGGGGAGGTGACGGTCAGCCCGCCGACGGCAACTCTCGGGTACCTGCCGCAGGAGCACGAGCGGCGCCCCGGGGAGTCGGTGCGCGACGCCCTGGCCCGCCGCACCGGGGTGACCGCGGCCCACGCCGCACTGGACGCGGCCACGTCCGCGCTCACCGCCGGGCTCGATGGGGCCGGCGACGCCTACGGCGACGCCCTCGAGCACTGGCTGGCGCTCGGCGGCGCCGACCTGGACGAGCGCGCGGAGCAGGTGGTGGCCGAGGTGGCACCCGGCGTCGCGCTCGACGCCGCCATGACCGGGCTCTCCGGCGGGCAGGCCGCCCGGGTCGGGCTGGCGGCGCTGCTGCTGTCGCGCTACGACGTCCTGCTGCTCGACGAGCCGACCAACGACCTCGACCTGGCGGGCCTGGAGCAGCTGGAGCGGTTCGTCACCGACGCCCGCGGCGGGATCGTCGTGGTCAGCCACGACCGCGAGTTCCTCGCCCGCACGGTGACCCGGGTGGTCGAGCTGGACCTCGCCCAGCAGCTGGTGCGGGTGCACGATGGCGGCTACGAGGCCTACCTCGTCGAGCGGGAGGTCGCCCGCCGGCACGCCCGCGAGGAGTACGAGGAGTACGCCGACACCCGATCGGGGCTCGAGGCGCGGGCCCGGACGCAGCGCTCCTGGATGGACAAGGGGCTGCGCAACGCCGTCCGCAAGCAGAAGGACCCGGACAAGCACGTCAAGAACTTCCAGCGGCAGACCTCGGAGAAGCAGGCGGCCAAGGCCCGGCAGACCGAGCGGCGGATCGAGCGGCTCGAGGAGGTGGAGGAACCGCGCAAGGAGTGGGAGCTGCGGATGGAGATCGCCGCGGCGCCGCGCGCCGGTGCGGTGGTCGCCACCCTGTCCGGCGCCGTCGTCCGGCGCGGCGGCTTCACGCTCGGGCCGGTCGACCTGCAGGTCGACTGGGGCGACCGGGTGGCGATCACCGGGCCCAACGGCGCCGGCAAGTCCACCCTGCTGGCCGCCCTCCTCGGGCGGGTGCCGCTCGACGCGGGGCGGCACTCGCTGGGGCCGGCGGTGCGGATCGGCGAGGTGGACCAGGCGCGCCGGGCGTTCCTGGGGTCGGAGGGGCTGCTGGCCGCGTTCTCGGCGGAGGTGCCCGACCGGCCGACCGCGGAGGTGCGCACCCTGCTGGCCAAGTTCGGGCTGACCGCCGAGCACGTGCTCCGGCCCGCCGACACGCTCTCGCCGGGGGAGCGCACCCGCGCGGGGCTGGCCCTGCTGCAGGCGCGCGGCGTCAACGTGCTGGTGCTCGACGAGCCCACCAACCACCTGGACCTGCCGGCCATCGAGCAGCTGGAGCAGGCGCTGGCCGGCTACCGCGGCACGCTGCTGCTGGTCACGCACGACCGCCGGATGCTGGCCGCGGTGGAGACCACCCGCCGGCTCGCCGTCGACGGCGGCCGGGTCACCGGGTAGCGGGACCTCTCGCCGGCTCGCGGCGGGCCCCTCCAGCGAGGCCGGTCGCCGGGGCGGGCGACGGCGCCTCGAGGACGGCGGCCACCGCGTACTCGGCCAGCGTCGCGAGCTCCTCGGCCGTCGCGGCGGCCGAGGAGAGCGCCGGCAGCAGGTGCACCTCCACGACCACGCCCGCGGCGGCGCCCAGCCAGCGGAGGGTGGCGACCGTCGAGCGGGTCGCCGGCGGGTCGCCCGCGCCGCGGTAGCGCAGCGCCACCGGGCAGACGGGGGCGCCGGTCTCCGCCGCCGCGGCGAACAGCGCGGGGGAGAAGCGGCCGAGCGCGGCGGCCCCGGTCGGCTGCTCCTCGGGGCGGACGACGACCGGCATCCCGCGGCGCAGCGCGGTCGCGACGCGGGCGGAGACCGGGGCGACGGCGGGCACGGGCACCCCGGCGATCCGGTCGCGGTGTCCCGCGACCAGGACCCCGGGCAGCGCCGTCTGCAGGACCAGCGGGTCCAGCGCGGAGACGGCGTTGGCGACCAGCAGCAGTCCCGGGTCGCGGCCGGCGCGGGGCCACGGCGCCGACGGTGCGCGAACCGCCACCCGGACCCCCAGGCCGGTGAGCACCCGGGAGGCGCCGCACACCGCCCGGCGCCGGGAACTGCCGACGGCGGGGCGCAGCCGCTCGGTGGCGACGAGGGCGCCGGTGCGCAGCCAGCGGGCGGAGGCGGGGGGCGGGGGCACGGACGGTCGGGACACCGGGACCTCCAGGGTCACCCGGGCCCGGGTGGGCCCGTGGGGACCGAGCGTGACCGGCGGAGATGGCCGGGCGATGACACCGAGGCGACGGTGCCGGGACGTTCCGGGGTGGGCGCTCCGCGCCGGTTGCCGGCTCAGCCGTCGCCGAGCGCGTCGGCGAGGCCGACCGCGCTCATCCCGGCCCAGGTGTCGCGGACGTGGTGCGCCAGCACCAGCAGGTCCCGCAGCTCCCCGTCGCGGTCGCGGATGTGGTCGACCAGCAGCGCCTCGCCGGTGAAGCCCAGGTCGGTGAAGAGCGCGAGCGCCGCGCCCTGCTCGGCGACCACCTCGACCACCAGCTTGGTCAGCCCCTCCTCGAGGCCCTGCACCATCGCGTGCCGGGCCAGCTCGCGGCCCTGGCCGCTGCCGCGCGCGCCGGGCGCCACGACCAGCCGGAGCTCGCCGACGTGGTCCGACCAGCCGGGCAGCCGCAGCACCGCGACGTACCCGGTGACCCGCCCGTCGCCGTCCAGGGCCACCCACCGCCGGACGCCGGGGGCGCCGGCCGTCCACCCCCGCACCACGTCGGGGTCGGTGACGTCCTCGCGGATGAAGGTGCGGTCGCCCTCGGGGAGGTCGGCGAAGAAGCGCAGCAGCGCGTCGCAGTGCGCGTCGGTCACCTCGACGACGTCGCTCACCGGGCGGCCTCCTCGGCGGTCGCGTCCAGCGGTTCGCTGCGCCGCCGGAGGAAGTCGATGATCTGCGGCACCGTCGTGCGGGCCGCCGTCCGCCCGACCACCAGGCCCATGTGCCCGGCCGACAGCCGCAGCTCGTGCTTGTCCGGCGAGCCGACCAGGTCGATCAGCGGCGCGGTCGCCTCGGGCGGGACGATGTGGTCGCGGTCGGCTCGGACGGTGAGGAACGGCACGCGGATGTCGGCCAGGTGGATCCGGTCCCCGCTCACCGCCAGCCGGTCGGTGACCATCCCGTTGTCCCGCACCAGCATCCGCACCGTCTCCTCCGCCGCCGCCCCGGGGAAGGGCACGTGGTCGTCCGACCAGCCGGTCATGGCCTGGTAGGCGGAGACGTACTCGTCGTTCCAGAGCCGCTCCCACAGGGTCACGTAGCGGGTGACCTCGGAGGTCGGGGTCAGCGCGCGGAAGCCCTGGACGACGACCCGCGGCGGCACGTTGCCGTTCGCGTCGAGCACCGCGGCGACCTCCAGGCCGCCCACCCGGAACAGGTCGGCCAGCGGGCCCATGTGCCGGAAGTCGACCGGCGTGGCGAGCACGGTGAGGCTGCGCAGCGGGGCGTCGGGGTGGTGCGCGGCGTACAGCAGGGTGAGGTTCCCGCCGAAGCAGTAGCCGAACAGGTTGACCTCGCCGGCGCCGGAGAGCTCCAGCACCCGATGCACCGCGGCCGGGATGTAGTCGTCGACGTAGTCCTCGAGGGTGTTGGCCGCGTCCCGCTCGTCCGGTTCCCCCCAGTCGAGCAGGTAGACGTCGAACCCCGCGCCCAGGAGCTGCTCGACGAAGCTGTTGCCCGGCGTGAGGTCCAGGACGTAGCTGCGGCTGACCAGGCTGAACACGATCAGCAGCGGCGGGCTGTGCCGCACGTCGTCGTTGCGGTAGTGCCACAGCTGGGTGCGGCCGCGCTGCCAGACGACGTCCTTCGGGGTCAGCCCGACCCCGGGCCGGTCGACCCCGCTGACCAGCTTCAGCCCGTTACGGGCGCGCAGGGCGTTGCGTTCGACGTCGCGACGGACGCGGTCGAGGATCGTCTGCGGACGAGGCGCTGTCGGCATGGCTCTCCTCGGTCGTGCGTCGTCGCTCCGCCTCGAGTTGCAGGGTCAGCCGCCGGATCTCCCGGTCGAGCGCCCCCACCTGGGCCCGCAGCCGGCTGACGTCGGTGCCGGCGGGCAGGTTCAGCAGGTGCCACGCGCGGGTGGTCACGTCCCGCGCGGAGTCGCGGGCCAGCGTGGTGGCCCGGCGCAGCAGCGCGGCGCCGATCGAGAAGGTGTCGGTGCGGACGAACTCCTCGGCGCGCGGGGTCACCCGGCGCTCGGCGGCGTCGAAGGCCTGCCGCCACAGCGGCGGGCGTGCGTCGGCCACGGTTCCTCCTCGGGTCGGCGGGTGCGGGCTCAGGTGAAGGCGCTGACCCCGGTGATGTCGCGGCCGACGATGAGCGTCTGCACCGTCTCGGTGCCCTCGAAGGTGTGGATCGCCTCGATGTCGGCCATGTGCCGGATGACGTGGTTCTGCAGCAGGATCCCGTTGCCGCCGAGCAGGTCGCGGGCCTCGGCGAGGATCTCGCGGGCGGTCCGCGTGTTGTGCATCTTGGCCAGCCCCGCGACGGTCGGGGAGAGCCGGCCGGCCTCGGCCAGCCGGCCGATCTGCATGCAGTACAGCTGCATCCCGGTGAGCGCGGCGAGCATCCGCACCAGCCGCTCCTGCACGATCTGGAAGCTGACCAGCGGCTTGCCGAACTGCTTGCGCTCGCGTGTGTAGGCAAGCGCCGTCTCGTAGCCGGCGGTGGCGTGCCCCAGGGCCATCCACGCACAGGCGCCGCGGGTGGTGGCCAGCACCCGGCCGGTGTCGGCGAAACTGTGCGCCTCCTGCAGCCGGTCGGCCTCGGGCACCCGGACGCCGCTCAGCTCGATCTCGGCCTGCCAGACCGCGCGCAGCGACATCTTCCCGGTGATGACCGTCGCCTCGTACCCCTCGGCCGGCGTCTGGACGACGAAGCCCTTGACCTGTCCGTCGGCGACGTCCCGCGCCCACACGACCACCAGGTCGGCCAGCGACCCGTTGCCGATCCAGCGCTTCGAGCCGTCCAGCACCCAGGTGTCGCCCTCCCGGCGGGCGGTGGTCTCCAGCGCGACGGAGTCCGACCCGTGGTGCGGCTCGGTGAGCGCGAACGCGCCGAGCTTGTCCAGCGTCGACATCTGCGGCAGCCAGCGGTCCTTCTGCTCCGCCGAGCCGCACATCTCGATCGACTGCATCGCCAGCCCGGCGTGCACGCCGAGGAAGGTGCCCAGGCTGCCGTCGCCGCGGTGCAGCTCCATCTGCACCAGGCCCGCGGCCATGGGGCTCATCCCCGCAGCGCCGTGGCCGGTGATGCTGCCGCCGACGATGCCCAGCTCGGGCAGCCGGCGGATCAGCGGCCACGGCACCTCCGCGCGCTCCCAGTAGTCGCCGGCGACCGGCAGCACCTCGCTGTCCACGAAGCGCCGCACGGCGAGGAACTTCTCCCACTGTTCCTCGGTGAACTGGTCGCGCACCGAGAAGAAGTCGGTGCCGAGGGCCTCGCCCAGGTGGCTGGTGTCCAACTGCTGCGTCACTGACCGACCTCCGTGGGGACCTCGACGGCGCGGCGCAGGATCTTGCCGGTGGGCCCCTTGGGGAGGCTGTCGACCAGCCAGACGTGCCGCGGGTACTTGTAGGCGGCGACCCGCTCCTTCACCCAGGCCTGCAGCTCGGCCGGGTCGGCCTGTGTGCCGGGCTTGAGCGCGACGGCGGCGGCGACCTCCTCACCCAGTTCCGCGTGCGGGACGCCGATGCAGGCGGCCTCGGCGACCGCCGGGTGCTCGTAGAGCGCCTCCTCGATCTCCCGCGGGTACACGTTGTAGCCCCCGCGGATGATCATCTCCTTCTTCCGGTCGACGATCGCGTAGTAGCCGTCGGCGTCCCGGCGGGCGAGGTCGCCGGTGCGGAACCAGCCGTCCGGGATGGCCTTCGCCGTCTCCTCGGGGCGGTTCCAGTACCCCTTCATGACGTTCTCGCCGCGGATCGCGATCTCGCCGACGTCGCCCTCGCGGACGTCGCGGCCCTCGTCGTCGACCAGGCGCATCTCCACGCCGCGGATCGGCGTGCCGATCGTGCCGGGCTTCCGCTCCGCGTGCGGGTGGTTGAACGAGGCGACCGGCGAGGTCTCCGACAGGCCGTAGCCCTCCAGGACGATGCAGCTGAACGCCTCCTCGAAGCCGCGCATCACCTCCACCGGCATCGCCGACCCGCCCGAGACGCACAGCCGCAGGCTGGAGACGTCGTACCGGTCGCGGTCGGGGGAGTGCAGCATCGCCGAGAACATCGTCGGCACCCCCTCGAAGACGGTCACCCGGTCCCGCTCGACGATCGACAGCGCCTTGGCACCGTCGAACCGCGGCAGCAGGGTCAGGCACGACCCCGCGAGGACGCCGGCGTTGAGGGCGCAGGTCAGGCCGAAGACGTGGAACAGCGGCAGGCAGCCCATGATCACGTCGTCCGGGGAGCCCTCGAGCAGCGTCTCCTGCGTCGTCCGGGCGTTGCCGCGCAGGTTGGCGTGGGTGAGCTCGGCGCCCTTGGGCGGGCCGGTGGTCCCCGAGGTGTAGAGGATCACCGCGGCGTCCCCGTCGGCGCGGTCCACGACGTCGCCGTCGGGGGTGCCGGTCAGCGCGTCCCCGGTCCCGGTCGGCCCCACGGCCACCGCGTCCACACCGACCGCGCCGGCGGCCTCGGTGGCCGCCTCGGCCACCGAGTCGAGCGCGACCACGATCCGGGCGCCGGAGTCGCGCAGGTAGTACTCGACCTCGCGCGCCTTGAGCAGCGGGTTCATCGGGACGACGGCGGCACCGGCCATGAGGGCGCCGTAGAAGACGACCGGGAAGCTCACGACGTTGGGCAGCACCATCCCCACCCGGTCGCCGGGCTGCACCCCGCGGGCCCGCAGCCCGGCGGCGACCCGCGTCGCGTCCTCCCGGAACCGGTCGTAGGTGAGGACGGCGTCGTCCATCCGCAGTGCCGGGCGGTCGCCGTGCGCCGCCGCGGTGTCCACCAGGTGCTGGGCCAGGTTCGTCATGGGGCTGCCACCTCTGCTGGGGGCTGGGAGCCGACCCCTACCCGGCCGCGGGGTGGTCCACCCCTCACTTGGGGTCGCGGTGGCGGCCGGGCCTCGCGGGCGACAGGCTCGCGGGCACCGACACCGACGACGGGAGCGACAGTGGCAGGCATCCTCGACATGTTCCGGCTCGACGGCCGGGTGGCGATCGTGACGGGGGCCTCCTCCGGCCTGGGCGCGGTCTTCGCCCAGGCGCTCGCCGAGGCCGGCTGCGACGTCGCACTCGGTGCCCGTCGCGAGGACCGGCTGGCCGGCACCCGGGAGGCGGTCGAGGCCGCGGGCCGGCGGGCGATCCCGGTGCGCACCGACGTCGCCCGGCCCGAGGACTGCCAGGGCCTGGTCGACGCCGCGATGGCCGAGTTCGGCAAGGTCGACGTGCTGGTCAACAACGCCGGGGTCGGCACCGCCGTCCCGGCCACCCGGGAGACCCCCGAGCAGTTCCGCGACGTCATCGACGTCAACCTCAACGGCTGCTACTGGATGGCCCAGGCCTGCGGGCGGGTCATGCAGCCGGGCAGCTCCATCGTCAACGTCTCGAGCATCCTCGGGCTGACGACGGCGGGGCTGCCGCAGGCGGCGTACGCGGCGAGCAAGGCCGGCCTGATCGGGCTGACCCGCGACCTGGCGCAGCAGTGGACCGGCCGCAAGGGCATCCGGGTCAACGCGCTCGCGCCCGGGTTCTTCGAGTCGGAGATGACCGACCAGTACCCGGAGGGGTACATCGAGTCGCAGTTGTCCCGGGTGCTCGTCGGGCGCAAGGGCGACCCCCGCGAGCTGGCCGCGGCGCTGGTGTTCCTGGTCAGCGACGCCGGGGGCTACGTCACCGGCACGACGCTGCCGGTCGAGGGCGGGCTGCTGACCAGCTGACGGCGTCGGCGGCCGGCCCTACGCTGCCGGCCGTGCGCGAGGAGCTGGACGAGCGCTTCCCGGGGGAGTCGCTCGACACCGACGTGTGGTTCCCCCACTACCTGCCGCACTGGAGCTCGCGGGCGGCGTCCGCGGCGACGTGGCGGGTGGCCGACGGGGAGCTGCACCTGACCATCCCCGCCGACCAGCCGCTCTGGTGCCCGGACCTGCACGAGGAGCCGCTGCGGGTGTCCTGCCTGCAGACCGGCAGCAGCGTGGGTCAGCAGCCGTTCGCCGAGGGCCTCGTGGTGCGGGAGGAGCACGCTCCGTTCTGGGGCTACACCCCGCGGTACGGGCACCTCGAGGTGCGGATGCGGGCGCGGATCACGGGCCGGTCCATGGTCGCGTTCTGGCTCTCCGGCATCGAGGACCGGCCGGAGCACTCGGGGGAGATCTGCGTGGCCGAGGTCTTCGGGGACACCGTCCGCGACGGGACCGCGGCGGTCGGGACCGGCCTGCACCGGTTCCGGGACCCGCGGCTGACCGAGGACTTCGGCGCCGAGCGGCTGCCCGTCGACGTTGCGCGGTTCCACACCTACGCCGTCGACTGGGCGCCCGGGTCGCTGGTGTTCAGCGTCGACGGCGACGTCGTCCGCCGGGTCGGCCAGGCGCCCGACTACCCGGTGCAGCTGATGCTGGGCGTCTTCGACTTCCCCGGCCGCGCGGATCCCGGAGACCCGGCGGTCCCGGTCCCCGAGCTGGTGGTGTCCTCGGTCGTGGGACGCCCCCTGCCGGCCTGACGCCGGGTCAGCCGGCGCACTCCTCCACCCGGCAGGTGCAGGCGACGACCCGGTCGGCGTCGGGATCCGGTTCCGGGAGCGCCGCGGCACCGCCGCTGACCAGCGGGCCCGGCCGGCGGGGCACCCGGTCGCCGGTGCCCCCGCCGCGGTGCGGGTACACGAGGACGCCGTTCACCGGGTCGGGCGCGGCGTCCAGCGCGGCGCCGACGACGGGGGACTGCCGGAAGGCGTCCCGCTGCCGCTCCTCGGGGAAGGCGAACTCGAGCACGACACCCCACCGGTGCTCGTGCTCGTCCCAGAAGGCGGCGCCGCCGGCCAGCGCCGCCTCGACGAGCCGGTCGTGCCACCCGCGCGCCCACCCGGCGGCCGCCGTGGCGCCGTCGAACACCTCGAACGTGACCCAGTTCACAACGCGGGGGACGCTACGCCGACCGGGGTGCGGAGACGAGACCCGCGGGGCGGCGGCCGTTCCTGTCGGTGGCCCGTGCTGTCCTCCTCGCACCCGCTCCACCCGACCACCGCGAGGAGACCCCCGTGCCCGTCGACATCGTCGATCCCGAAGGTCTGCCGAGGTCCGAGCAGTACGCGCAGGTGGGCGTCGCCACCGGCACGCGCACCGTCTACCTGTCCGGTCAGGTGGCCCGGGACGCCGACGGGCGCCCGGTGGGTGCCGGTGACCTCGCGGCGCAGACCGAGCAGGCGCTGATCAACGTCGTCACCGCGCTGCGCGGGGTGGGGGCGGAGTACTCCGACGTCGCCAAGCTGACGATCTACGTCGTCGACTGGTCGCCGGAGAAGATGGCCGACCTCGGCGCCGGCGCCGGGCGGGCCGCGCAGCGGCTGGGCGTCGACCCGCGGCGGCCCACGACGCTCGTCGGGGTGGCGGCGCTGGCCGAGCCGGACCTGCTGATCGAGGTGGAGGCCATCGCGGTGCTGGACTGAAGGGTGCCCCCGGCAGGATTCGAACCTGCGCACCCGCCTCCGGAGGGCGGTGCTCTATCCCCTGAGCTACGGGGGCTCTGCGGTGGGGCAGGGAGAAACCTACCAGCCCCGCGCGGCAGCCCTGACGGCGGCCGTCACGGCGCGGGCAGGGGCGTTCCTCCGCGGGCGGTCAGCATCCGCTCCATCGTCGTCACCTCGGCGGCCTGCGTCTCGGCGATCGTGCCCGCCAGCGTCGCCACCGCAGGTTGGGTGGCGTGCTCGGCGGCGTACTCGGCCATCTCCCGGCCGCCCTGGTGGTGCCGGATCATCAGCCGCAGGAACTGGACGTCGAACTCCGTGCCGGTCAGAGAGCGCAGCTGGGCCAGCTCCTCGTCGGTCGCCATCCCGGGCATGAGCTCGCCGGCCGTCCCGTGGCCGGTGTGCCCGGTCGCGGGAGCCATCCAGGCCATCGTCTCGCCGCCGGTCGGGGGCAGCCCCCACAACGACAGCCAGCCCTGCATCCGGCCGGTCTGGTTCGTCTGGGTCGCGGAGATGTCGAAGGCCAGCCGGCGCACCTCGGGGTCGGCGCTGAGGTCGAGGGCGAGGTTGGCCATCTCCACGCCCTGCAGGTGGTGGCGCGACATGTCCCGGGCGAACCCGGCGTCCACCGAGTCGGCGCCGGGCACCGGGTCGCCCCGGCCGATGCCGAGGGCCACGGCGAGGCCGCCGCCGAGCAGCACCAGCCCGACGGCGATGACCGCGAGCAGGGCCGTCCGCAGCCCGCGTCCGGGGCCCCCGGCGGGGGTCACGGGGCGCCGGTCTCGGCCCCGGCCTCCGGCGTGGTCGGGGCGTCGGTCGTCATCGACGCGCTGCCGCGGCTGACGTCGTCGACGGTGAGCGGGGCGCTGATGAACTGCGGGTTCTCGCAGCTGGCCCCGGGCTCCGGGAAGAACTCCTGGTTGTAGGTCAGGAAGTCGGCGAACTGCGTCAGCCGCACGTCCTCGACGGAGTCCACCTTCAGCTGGTGGTTCCAGGACTGGATGCTGACGGGGGAGTCCTGGCCCGCGTAGGGGGACAGCATCCGGCCGGACTCGTCGGCCAGCTCGGCCAGCGTGGCGATCTCGTCCTCGGAGAGCGCGTCCGGGTCGTAGGTGATCCAGACGGCGCCGTGCTCGAGGCTGTGGACGGCGTTCTCGTGCCGGATGTCGACGTCGTAGACGGTGCCGGTGCAGTCGGCCCACTCGCCGTCGTGCGGCCCCCCCACCGGCGGCGACTGCTCGTACTGGACGGGGGTGGTCACGTGCTCCTGGCCCGCGGCGTACTCGAAGGTCGCGACCCCGGCGATCTCGTCGACCGAGTCGATCCGGCCCTCCTCCGCCTGGTTCACCTGCACCACCGCGTAGGTGATGACGGCGGCGGCGAACACCACCACGGCGACCGCTCCGGCGATGAGGCCCCAGGGGCGCTGCTGGCTGACGACGTTGGTCACCGGCGGGCGGGTGCGCCCCTTGGTGCCGGCGGCCGGTCGGCCGCCCGGCTTGCCGGACCCGCCGCGCGCGCGGCCGTCCTGGGGCTTACCGTCCTTGGCCACGGACTGTCTCCTCGTGCACCAGATGCTCGCGGGACCGCGCCGCGCCTGGTGGGGGCCCGGGAGCCCACGCACGCGCTGGTCCGGGGACGGGCCCGCTGCCCTCCCCGGGTGGCCAGTCTAGGGCGGCTGCCTGGCAGGGCCCTGGCAGCGGCGTGCCGCGTCGGGGGCGGGGGACCGGGCATGCGCACCGCGCTGCGTACGATCACGCGGTGACACCGGAGCAGTTGCGCGACGTCGTCCGGACCGCCGTGGCCGCCGCCGTCGACCGCGGCGAGCTGCCCGTCGACGTGCCCGCGGACGTCCTCGTCGAGCGTCCCAAGAACGCCGAGCACGGCGACTACGCCACCAACGTCGCCCTCCGGCTGGCCAAGCCCGCCGGCCGGCCGCCGCGCGCGGTCGCCGAGGTGTTGGCCGCCGAGCTGCGGGCCCACGCGGGGATCGCCGCGGTCGACATCGCCGGCCCCGGCTTCCTCAACATCACCCTCGCCGAGGGCGCGCTCGGCCGGATCGCGGTCGAGGCGGTGACCGCGGGCGAGGCGTACGGCCGCACCGGCGCCCTCGCCGGCCAGCGGCTGAACCTGGAGTTCGTCTCGGCCAACCCGACCGGCCCCGTGCACATCGGCGGCAGCCGGTGGGCGGCGGTCGGCGACGCGATCGGCCGGCTGCTGGAGGCCAGCGGCGCCGAGGTGACCCGCGAGTACTACATCAACGACGCCGGCGCGCAGATCGACCGCTTCGCCCGGAGCCTGGCGGCCGCCGCGAACGGCCGGCCGGTGCCGGAGGACGGCTACGGGGGCACCTACATCGCCGACATCGCCTCGCAGGTCGTCGCGCTCGAGCCCGACGTGACCGGCCGGGACGACGCCGAGCAGCTGGCCGTCTTCCGGGACCGCGGCGTCGCGCTGATGCTCGAGGAGATCCGCCGGTCGATGGAGGACTTCGGCGCCGCCTTCGACGTCTGGTTCAGCGAGAAGTCGCTGTACGACTCGGGCGCGGTGGAGAAGGCGCTGGCCCGGCTGCGCGAGCAGGGCCACGTCTACGAGGCCGGCGGTGCGGTCTGGCTGCGGACGACGGACTTCGGCGACGACAAGGACCGCGTCCTGGTCAAGGCCGACGGCGAGACGACCTACTTCGCCTCGGACTGCGCCTACTACCTGGACAAGCGCGGCCGCGGTTTCGACCGGGTCGTGATCATGCTGGGCGCCGACCACTCCGGCTACGTCGGCCGGTACAAGGCGCTGGTCGCCGCGGCCGGTGATGACCCCGACGAGCACCTCGAGATCCTCATCGGCCAGCTGGTCAACCTGCTGCAGGGCGGCGAGCCGGTGCGGATGAGCAAGCGCGCCGGCACGATCGTGCTGCTGTCGGACCTGGTCGACGCGATCGGCGTCGACGCCGCCCGCTACGCGCTGGCACGCGCCTCGGTCGACCAGCAGATCGACATCGACGTCGACCTGTGGAGCCGGCGGACCAACGACAACCCGGTCTTCTACGTGCAGTACGCGCACGCCCGGATCTCCTCGGTGCTGCGCAACGGCGCCGACCTCGGTCTCGCCCTCGGCGGGCCCGGCGACGTCGACGCGGCGCAGCTGACCCACGACCGGGAGAACGACCTGCTGCGGGCGATCGGCGAGTTCCCGCGGGTGGTGTCCGCGGCAGCCGAGCTGCGCGCCCCGCACCGGGTGGCCCGCTACCTGGAGGAGCTGGCCGGCACCTACCACCGGTTCTACGACAACTGCCGGGTGCTGCCGCGCGGCGACGAGGAGCCGACCGCGCTGACCACCGCCCGGCTGTGGCTGTGCGCGGCCACCGCCGTCGTGCTGCGCAACGGCCTCGGCGTCCTCGGCGTCAGCGCCCCGGAGCGGATGTGAGGGCGCACCCGGCCGGGCCGCTGCACGGCACGATCGCCCCGCCGACGGCGGCCGGCGCGCCCCCGGCCGACCTCGGCGCGCTCGTCCCGCACGTCTGGCCGCGGACGGCGACGCGGGTCGGCGGGGAGCTGCACCTCGGAGGCCGGCCGGTCACCGAGCTGGCCCGCGCCCACGGGACGCCGCTGTTCGTGCTCGACGAGGCCGACTTCCGCGGCCGCGCCGCCGACTTCGCCGCCGCGTTCGACGGCGCCGACGTGCACTACGCGTCCAAGGCGTTCCTGTGCGGGCAGGTGGCCCGCTGGATCGCCGACGACGGCCTGCACCTGGACGCCTGCTCCGGCAACGAGCTGGCCCTCGCGCTGGCCGCCGGCTTCCCGGCCGAGCGCATCTCGCTGCACGGCAACAACAAGTCGCTGGTCGAGCTGCGGCTGGCCGTCGACGCCGGCATCGGGCACGTCGTCCTCGACTCCTTCGACGAGATCGAGCGGCTGCTGCCCCTGGCCGCGGCGCGGGTCGCCGCGGGCGGCAGCCCCGTGCCGGTGCTCATCCGCGCGACGGTCGGCATCGAGGCGCACACCCACGAGTTCATCGCCACGGCCCACGAGGACCAGAAGTTCGGCTTCTCGCTGGCCACCGGCGACGCGCTGACCGCCGCGGTGCGGGTGATCCGCGAGCCGGCGCTGCGGCTGACCGGCCTGCACAGCCACATCGGCTCGCAGATCTTCGACACGGCCGGCTTCGAGGCCGCCGCCCACCGCGTGGTCGGGCTGATGGGCCAGGTCTCGCAGGCCACCGGCCAGGTGCTCGAGGAGCTCAACCTCGGCGGCGGGTTCGGCATCGCCTACCTCGCCGACGACGACCCGGTCAGCCCGGCCGACGTCGCCCGGCGGCTGGTCGCCGTGGTCGAGGCCGAGTGCGCGATGGCCGGGCTGCCGGTGCCGCGGCTGGCCGTCGAGCCCGGCCGGGCCGTCGCCGGTCCGGGCACCGTCACGCTCTACGAGATCGGCACGATCAAGCCGGTCCGGCTCGGTGCCAGCGGAGCGCCCGGCACCCCGCTCGTGCGCAACTACGTGTCGGTCGACGGCGGGATGAGCGACAACATCCGCACCGCCCTCTACGACGCCGCCTACACCTGCGTGCTGGCCAACCGCGTCTCCGACGCCCCGCCCGCGCTGTGCCGCGTGGTGGGCAAGCACTGCGAGAGCGGCGACGTCCTGGTCCGCGACCTCTGGCTGCCCGCCGACGTCCAGCCCGGTGACCTGCTCGCCGTCGCCGCGACCGGCGCCTACTGCTGGTCGATGGCGAGCAACTACAACTACCTGCTCAAGCCGCCGGTGGTCGCCGTGCGGGACGGCGTCGCCACGGAGATCGTCCGTCGGCAGACACTGGCGGACGTGTTCGCCCTCGACGCCGTCCTCGCCGACGTGCCCGCACCCTCGCCGGCGATCGACCAGCCCGCACCCGAGCACCCCGCCGGAGCCCGCTCGTGAACACCGCCCCACTGAAGGTCGCCCTGCTCGGCTGCGGCACCGTCGGCAGCGCCGTGCTGCGGCTGCTCGAGGAGCAGGCCGGCGACCTCGCCGCGCGCATCGGCCGGCCGGTCGAGGTCGCCGGGGTCGCCGTCCGCCGTCCCGACCGGCACCCCGACGTCCCCGCCGAGCTGCTCACCACGGACGCCGCGGCCCTGGTGACCCGGCCGGACGTCGACCTCGTCGTCGAGGTGATCGGCGGGATCGAGCCGGCCCGCGCGCTGCTCATGGCCGCCGTCGAGGCGGGCAAGTCGGTGGTCAGCGCGAACAAGGCGCTGCTGGCCGACGACGGCACCGCGCTGCACCGGGCGGCCGCCAAGGCCGGGGTGGATCTGTACTACGAGGCCGCGGTCGCCGGGGCCATCCCGCTGCTGCGCCCGCTGCGCGAGTCGCTGGCCGGCGACCAGCTGCGCCGGGTGGTCGGCATCGTCAACGGGACGACCAACTACATCCTGTCCCGCATGGCCGAGACCGGGCACGGGTTCACCGAGGCCCTGGCCGAGGCCACCGAGCTCGGCTACGCCGAGGCCGACCCGACCGCCGACGTCGACGGCTTCGACGCCGCCGCCAAGGCCGCCATCCTCGCCTCGCTGGCCTTCCACACCGAGGTCACCGCGGCCGACGTCCACCGCGAGGGCATCTCCGCGGTCACCGCGACCGACGTGGCCCGGGCGGCGGAGATCGGCTGCACGGTGAAGCTGCTGGCCATCTGCGAGCGGGTCCCGGGCGAGGGCGGGGACTCCGTCGCCGTCCGCGTGCACCCGGCGATGATCCCGACGACGCACCCGCTGGCCGCCGTCGGCGGGGCGTTCAACGCCGTGTTCGTCGAGGCGGAGGCGGCCGGCCAGCTGATGTTCTACGGCCAGGGCGCCGGCGGGGAGCCGACCGCCAGCGCCGTCCTCGGCGACCTGGTCGCCGTCGCCCGCAACCGGGTGACCGGCGTGGCGGGCCCCGGGGTCACCACCTACGCGGGGCTGCCGGTCCGGTCGATCGACGAGACGCCCACCCGCTACCACGTCAGCCTGGACGTCGCGGACAAGCCCGGCGTGCTGGCGACCGTGGCGCAGGAGTTCGCGTGGCACGGCGTCAGCATCGCGACGGTGCGCCAGGACGGGCACGGCGAGGCCGCCACGCTGGTGATCGTGACCCACAGCGCCCCGGACGCCGCGCTCTCGGCGACGGTGGCCGCGCTGCGGGAGATGCCGGCCGTCCGCGCCGTCACCAGCACCATGCGTGTGGAAGGACTCTCATGACGACCGACCTGCCCGTGCGGGGTGCCGTCTCGCCGTACTGGCCCGGCCTGATCGAGGCCTACCGCTCGCGGCTGCCGGTCAGCGAGAGCACGCCGGTGATCACGCTGCAGGAGGGCGCCACCCCGCTGGTGCCCGCCCGCGAGCTGTCCCGCCGCACCGGCTGCGAGGTCTACCTCAAGGTCGAGGGCGCCAACCCGACCGGGTCGTTCAAGGACCGCGGGATGACGTTGGCCATCACCAAGGCCGTCGAGGAGGGCTCGCAGGCGGTCATCTGCGCCTCGACCGGCAACACCAGCGCCAGCGCGGCCGCGTACGCCGCCCGCGCCGGCCTGGTCTGCGCCGTCCTCGTGCCGCAGGGGAAGATCGCGCTCGGCAAGCTGGCCCAGGCGCTGGTCCACGGCGCGAAGCTGCTGCAGGTCGACGGCAACTTCGACGACTGCCTGGCGCTGGCCAGCAAGCTGGCGATCGACTACCCGGTCAGCCTGGTCAACAGCGTCAACCAGTTCCGCATCGAGGGGCAGAAGACCGCCTCCTTCGAGATCGTCGACGTGCTCGGCGACGCCCCCGACATCCACTGCCTGCCGGTCGGCAACGCCGGCAACATCACCGCGTACTGGCAGGGCTACCGCGAGTACGCCGCGGACGGCACCGCGTCACGCACGCCGCGGATGTGGGGCTTCCAGGCCGCGGGCGCGGCCCCGATCGTCAGCGGTCAGGTCGTCGAGCACCCGCAGACCATCGCCACGGCCATCCGCATCGGCAACCCGGCGTCCTGGACCAAGGCGCTGGCCGCCCGCGACGAGTCCGGGGGGCTGATCGACGCGGTCACCGACCGGGCGATCCTGGCCGCCTACCGCCTGCTGGCCCGCAGCGAGGCGGTCTTCGTCGAGCCGGCGTCGGCCGCCTCGGTCGCGGGGCTGCTGCAGGTGGCCGAGGCCGGCGGCCTGGAGCCCGGGCAGCGGGTGGTGTGCACGGTGACCGGCAACGGCCTCAAGGACCCGGAGTGGGCGATCTCCGGCGCGCCGGCCCCGGTGACCGTCCCCGTCGACGCCGGCGTGGCCGCCGCGAAGCTCGGGCTGTGACCGCCATCGCGCGGGTGCGGGTGCCCGCGACCAGCGCGAACCTCGGCCCCGCGTTCGACTGCGCCGGCCTGGCCCTGGCCTGCCACGACGTCCTCGAGTTCGCCGTCACGACCGCGGGCCTGAGCGTCGAGGTCTCCGGCGTCGGGGCCGGCCAGCTGCCCACGGGCGAGTCCCACCTGGTGGTGCGCGCCTTCCGCGCGGCCTGCGCCGAGCTGGGCTGGACGCCGTCCGGCCTGCGCGTCGTCGCGGAGAACGGCATCCCGCAGGGGCGGGGGATGGGGTCCTCGGCCGCGGCCGTGGTCGCCGGGGTCGTCGGCGCCTGGGCACTGTGCCCCGACGTCGCCGAGATCGACCGCAGTGCCGTCCTGCGCCTGGTGACCGAACTGGAGGGGCACCCCGACAACGTCGCGCCGTGCCTGTACGGCGGGGCGACGCTGTCGTGGACGACCGACCGCGGCCCGGTCGCCGACCGGCTGCCGGTCGACCCCTCCATCGCGCCGATCGTGCTGGTGCCCGAGGCGACGCTGTCGACCCACGTGGCCCGCAGCCTGTTGCCGGAGCTGGTCCCGCACGCCGATGCCGCCTTCAACGCCGCCCGCGCGGCGCTGCTCGTGCACGCGCTGACCGCCGAGCCGGCGCTGCTGCTCGACGCCACCGAGGACCGGCTGCACCAGCGGCAGCGCGCCGCGGCCATGCCCGACACCCTGGCCCTCCTCGACCGGCTGCGGGCCGCCGGCCACGCCGCCGTGGTCTCCGGCGCTGGGCCGAGCGTGCTGGTGCTCGCCCGGCGGACGACGGGGGAGGAGCTGCCCGCGCTGCGCGAGGTGGCCGATCTCACCCCTGCGGGGTGGAAGGTGCGTCCGCTGGACGTCGACGCGGGCGGCGCCTGCGTCGTGAACGGCGCAGTTCAGGTATCGTCTCGGTAACGGGGAACACACCGGTACCCACCAGTGTTGTCGTGGTCGTGAGCGCGGTTTAGGCTCACGACGTAGCCGCCCTCTCGGGCGAGCCTCGCGCGGGGCGTTGCAGACCGAAGAGATTCCGTCGCCGCAGATTCCGCCTCGCACCCACTCGATCCCGTTCTCTCCCCTGTCCTCACACAGGCCGGGCGGGGAGGAACCGGGTCACCCCCTGCGCTTATAGGCGCAGGTCTCCGCAGGGAAGGACCTGTACGTGAGCGAGACCACCGACCTCGTCACCGCGCCGCAGGGCGCTGAGAACGACGAGGCACCTGCCGCTTCTGGGACGACGGGCCGTACCCGTCGCCGCGGCAGCGGGCTGTCCGGCATGCTGCTGCCCGAGTTGCAGCGCCTGGCGGCCGAGCTCGGCATCTCCGGCACCGGCCGGATGCGCAAGGGCGACCTGGTCGCCGCCATCTCCGCCCGCCAGGTGGGCGGAGATGGCGCCAGCAACGCGCCCGCCGACGTCGCTCCGACCGCCGGGATCCCGGCCGCCCGCGGTGCCGACACCGCCCGCGGTGTCGCCGCCACGGCCGAGCCGCTCGAGGCCCCGGTCAGCGGCGGCGCGAACAGCGGCCCGGTGACGGCGCCCGCCACCGGTGCGACCGAGGCCGCGCCGCGGCGCCGCCGGGCTGCCAGCCGCCCCGCCGGTGCGCCGGCGGCCGAGAGCACCACGCCCCCGGCCGAGAGCACTGCGCCCCCGGCCGAGAGCACCGCGCCGGCGGTCGAGAGCACCGCGCCGGCCGGCGAGGTCACTCCGGCGGCCCCGGCCACCCCCGAGCCGCGCCTCGAGGCGCCCGCCGCCGAGTCCGCGCAGGTCGCGGCTCCGGCCCCGGCTCCCGAGAGGACCGAGGGCGAGCGCACCGACGGCGACCGCGCCGAGGGTGACCGCCCGCAGCGCAGCCGTGACCGTGGCGAGCGCACCGGCCGCACCCGCGGCGAGCGTGACGGCAGCCGCACCGACCGCGACGGCGGTGACCGCGCCGAGCGCGGCAGCCGCCCGGAGCGCGACGGCGGCGAGCGCCCCACCCGCGACGGCGGTGAGCGCCCCACCCGCGACGGTGGCGACCGGGCCGAGCGCGGCAACCGCGCCGACCGGGACGGCAACCGCCCCGACCGCGACGGCAACCGTGGCCAGGACCGCAACGACCGCGGCCCCGAGCGCGGCGGCCGGCCGGACAACCGCACCGACACCCGCGACAACCGGAACGACCGGAACGACCGGGGCAACGACCGTCCCGACGAGGACGACGACGACTTCGAGGGCGGCCGCGGCCGCCGCGGGCGCCGGTACCGGGACCGCAACCGCCGCCCCAACGGGCGCGAGCGCTTCGAGCCGAACGAGCCCACGGTCAGCGAGGACGACGTCCTGCTGCCGGTCGCGGGCATCCTCGACGTGCTGGACAACTACGCGTTCGTCCGCACCTCCGGGTACCTGACCGGGCCGAACGACGTCTACGTCTCGCTGTCGCAGGTGCGCCGCTACGGCCTGCGCCGCGGTGACGCCATCACCGGCGCCGTCCGGCAGCCGCGCGAGGGCGAGCGCAAGGACAAGTACAACGCCCTGGTCCGGCTCGACACCGTCAACGGCCTGGACCCCGAGCAGGCGCGGCAGCGTCCGGAGTTCACCAAGCTGACCCCGCTCTACCCGCAGGAGCGCCTGCGGCTGGAGACCGAGCCGCACCAGCTGACCACCCGGGTCATCGACCTGGTCATGCCGATCGGCAAGGGGCAGCGCGCGCTGATCGTCAGCCCGCCCAAGGCCGGCAAGACGATGGTGCTGCAGTCGATCGCCAACGCGATCACGACGAACAACCCCGAGTGCCACCTCATGGTCGTCCTCGTCGACGAGCGGCCCGAGGAGGTCACCGACATGCAGCGCTCGGTGAAGGGCGAGGTCATCGCCTCGACCTTCGACCGGCCGCCGTCGGACCACACCACGGTCGCGGAGCTGTCGATCGAGCGGGCCAAGCGCCTGGTCGAGATGGGCCACGACGTCGTCGTCCTGCTGGACTCCATCACCCGCCTGGGCCGTGCCTACAACCTGGCGGCCCCCGCCAGCGGGCGCATCCTCTCCGGCGGTGTCGACTCCACGGCGCTGTACCCGCCCAAGCGCTTCCTGGGTGCGGCCCGCAACATCGAGAACGGCGGCTCCCTGACGATCATCGCCTCGGCGCTGGTCGAGACCGGCTCGACGATGGACACGGTCATCTTCGAGGAGTTCAAGGGCACCGGTAACGCGGAGATCAAGCTCGACCGCCGGCTGGCGGACAAGCGGGTCTTCCCGGCCGTGGACGTCAACGCGTCGGGCACGCGCAAGGAGGAGATCCTCATGTCGCCCGACGAGCTGGCCATCGTCATCAAGCTGCGCCGGGTGCTCGCCGCCCTGGAGCCCCAGCAGGCCCTCGAGCTGCTGCTGGACAAGCTCCGGAAGACGCGGAACAACATCGAGTTCCTCATGCAGATCCAGAAGACGACGCTCGGCCCCGGCAACGACTGACGACGGGGCCACGTGCCCGCCCTCCGGCGGGGCTCGCGGATCAGGGATACTGGCCGACCGAGCCCCGCTGCGCGGCCGGAATGACCGGCCGGCCGCCGGCGTTCGACTGACCAGTTCGGCACAGACTGCAGAAGAGGCGATATGAAGCCCGGAATCCACCCCGAGTACCACACCACCACGGTGACCTGTGGCTGCGGGAACACCTTCACCACCCGCAGCACCGCGCCCGGCGGTCAGCTGACCGTCGAGACGTGCTCCGCCTGCCACCCCTTCTACACGGGCAAGCAGCGGATCCTGGACACCGGCGGCCGCGTCGCCCGGTTCGAGAAGCGCTTCGGCAAGCGCGGCGCGACCGCAGGCAAGTAGCACCCCCGACGGCGCCCGTCCCACCTCGTGTGGGGCGGGCGCCGTCGTCGTGTCCAGCCCCACCCCCGTCGGTTTCCGCGGAAACCGCCACCTCCCGGAGTGACCCCTGTTGAGCAGCTCCACCGAGGCCGCACCCGACCGCCTGTCCGGTCTGCTCGCCGAGCACGCCGCCCTCGAGACCGAGCTCGCCGACCCCGCCGTGCACACCGACGCCGCCCGGGCCCGCCGGCTCGGCCGCCGCTACGCGCAGCTGGCCCCGCTCGTGGAGACCGCGCGGGTCCTGGACGCCGCCCGGGACGACCTCGCCGCCGCCCGCGAGCTCGCCACCGAGGACTCCTCCTTCCTCGACGAGGTGCCCGGCCTGGAGGAGCGGGTCGCCGAGCTCGAGGACCGGTTGCGCGAGCTGCTCCTCCCCAAGGACCCCGACGACGACAAGGACGTCATCCTCGAGATCAAGGCGGGGGAGGGCGGCGCGGAGTCGGCCCTGTTCGCCGGCGACCTGCTGCGCATGTACCTGCGCTACGCCGAGCGGCGCGGCTGGTCGGCCGAGGTCATCGACGCCGTCGACGCCGACCTGGGCGGGTACAAGGACGTCGCGGTGGCGATCAAGTCGCGCACCGACGAGGGCATCTGGTCGCGGCTGAAGTTCGAGGGCGGGGTGCACCGGGTCCAGCGGGTGCCGGTCACCGAGAGCCAGGGGCGCATCCACACCTCTGCCGCCGGCGTGCTCGTCCTGCCGGAGGCCGAGGAGGTCGACGTCACCGTCGACCCGAACGACCTGCGCATCGACGTCTTCCGGTCGTCCGGCCCCGGCGGTCAGAGCGTCAACACGACCGACTCCGCCGTACGGATCACCCACCTGCCCACCGGCATCGTGGTCAGCTGCCAGAACGAGAAGAGCCAGCTGCAGAACCGCGAGTCCGCGTTGCGGATCCTGCGCTCCCGGCTGCTGGCCGCCGCCCGCGAGGAGGCCGCCGCCGTGGCCAGCGACCAGCGGCGCAGCCAGGTCCGCACCGTCGACCGCAGCGAGCGGGTGCGCACGTACAACTTCCCGGAGAACCGGATCTCCGACCACCGGGTGGGCTTCAAGGCGCACAACCTCGACGCCGTGCTCGACGGCGAGCTCGACCCGGTCATCGACGCGCTGACCCGCGCGCACAGCGCCGAGCTGCTGGCGGCCGGCTCCTGAGCGCCCGCGCGCTGCTGACCGACGCCGCCCGGCGGCTGGCCGAGGCCGGCGTCGAGTCCCCGCGGGTGGACGCCGAGCTGCTGCTCGCCCACGTCCTCGGCGTGCCCCGCACCCGGCTGCTGACCCTCGACCGGGTGCCCGGCGACGCGGCGACCCGGTTCGCCGACCTCCTGGACCAGCGAGCCGGCCGGGTGCCGCTGCAGCACCTCACCGGCCGCGCTCCGTTCCGCCATCTGGAGCTGGCCGTCGGTCCCGGCGTCTTCGTCCCGCGCCCGGAGACCGAACTGCTCGTCGAGTGGGCGCTGGCCCGCCTCGCCGGGCTGCCCGAGCCGGTCGTCGTCGACCTCGGGGCCGGGTCGGGGGCCATCGCGCTGTCGCTCGCGCACGAGCACCCGGGCGCCCGGGTGACCGCCGTCGAGCGCGATCCCGGCGCCGTCGAGTGGACCCGCCACAACGCCGCCGCCCGCCGGCAGGCCGGGGACACCCCGGTCGAGGTCCTCGCCGGGGACATGACCGACCCCCGGCTGCTGGCCGGCCTCGACGGCGCCGTCGACCTGGTGGTCTCCAACCCGCCCTACGTGCCCGACGGCGCCCGGGTGCCGCGCGAGGTCGCCGACCACGACCCGCCGCTGGCGCTGTGGGGCGGCCCCGACGGGCTCGACGTCGTCCGCGGGCTGCTGCGCACGGCGGCGCGGCTGCTCCGCCCTGGCGGGCACCTCGGCGTCGAGCACGCCGACCAGCAGGGGAGCGCGCTGCCGGTGCTGGTGCGCGGGCACGGGGGCTTCACCGGCGTCGCCGACCACCCCGACTTGGCCGGCCGGCCCCGGTTCACCACGGCCCGCCGCGCGGGGGGATGACAGACTCCCGCCTCGTGGCCGACGTCTACGACTGCTCCGACCCCGACGCCCGCGCCGCCGGACTCGACGCCGCCGCGGCGGCGATCCGCGACGGCCGGCTGGTCCTGCTGCCCACCGACACCGTCTACGGGGTCGCCGCCGACGCCTTCAGCCCCGAGGCGGTCATGTCGCTGCTGGCGGCGAAGAACCGCGGCCGGACGATGCCGGTCCCCGTGCTCATCGGCGAGGCGTCCACGCTGGGCGGGCTGGTGCTACGCACCCCCGAGGTCGCCCTGCGGCTGGCCGAGTCGTTCTGGCCCGGCGGGCTCACCCTCGTGCTCGAGCACGCACCCTCGCTCGCCTGGGACCTCGGGGACGCCGAGGGGACCGTCGCCGTCCGGTTGCCGGACGACGCCGTCGCGCGCGACCTGCTGCGCCGCACCGGCCCGCTCGCCGTCTCCAGCGCCAACCGTTCCGGCCGGCCCGCCGCCACCACCGCGGACGCCGCAGTCGCCCAGCTGGGCCTGCAGGCGGCCGTGGTCCTCGACGGCGGGCCGCGGCAGGACTCCCGGCCGAGCACGATCGTCGACTGCACCAGCCCCACCCCGCGGGTGCTGCGGATCGGTGCCGTCCCGCTCGAGGAACTGCGCGAGGTCGTGCCCGAGCTCACCGACTGAGGGGCGGCCGCGCCTGCGCGATGCCGGTCGGCGGGCGTCCGGAGCGATACCGTGGGGCGACAGACCGTCGTCGAATCCGGGAGTCCCGCCGCGATGAGCACGCCGTCCTGGAGTCCCGACACCGATCGGACGCCTGTGGACGCGGCCTCCCTCGACCCGGCCTGAGCCCATGCGCGAGTACGTCATCGTCCTGCTCACCGCGGCGCTGGTCACCTTCCTGACCACGCCCGTGGTGCGGGCGGCGGCGGTCCGGCTGCGCATGATGGCGGCCCCTCGCGAGCGGGACGTGCACGTCATCCCGACCCCGCGCGGCGGCGGGGTGGCGATGTACCTGGGCGTCGCCGCGGCGATCCTGGTGGCGACCCGGCTGCCGGCGCTGCAGCGCACGTTCGAGGACTCGCAGACGGCGGCCGTCCTCGCGGCCGGGGGCCTGATCTGCGCGCTCGGCGTGCTCGACGACAAGTGGGGCCTGGACGCGCTGACCAAGCTCACCGGCCAGATCGCCGCGGCCGGCGTCATGGTGCTGCTCGGCGTGCAGCTGGCCTTCGTCTTCCTGCCGGTCGCCGACATCGGCACCCTGTCGCTGGGGCCGAGCATCGGCGTCCCGCTGACCATCCTGCTGACCGTCCTCACGGTCAACGCGCTGAACTTCATCGACGGCCTCGACGGCCTGGCGGCGGGGGTCTCCGCGGTCGCGGCGCTGGCCTTCTTCGCCTACAGCTACAACCTCGGCCTGGTCGGCTACGACGAGGTCGCCAGCGCTCCCGCGCTGATCACCGCCGTCCTCGCGGGGGCCTGCCTGGGCTTCCTGCCGCACAACTTCAACCCGGCGCGGATCTTCATGGGCGACTCCGGCTCGATGCTGGTCGGGCTGATGCTGTCCGCGGCCGCGGTGAGCGCGACCGGGCGGGTGGACCCGCAGTCGTTCGACTCCGCGGCCAGCCTGCTGCCGCTGGCCCTGCCGCTGCTCGTTCCGTTCGCGGTCCTGTCCATCCCATTCATCGACCTCGTGCTGGCCGTCATCCGGCGCACCCGCCGCGGGCGGTCGCCGTTCTCGCCGGACAAGATGCACCTGCACCACCGGCTGCTGGCCATCGGCCACTCGCACCGCCGCGCGGTCCTCGTCATGTACTTCTGGGCGGCCCTGCTGTCCTTCGGCGCGGTCGCGCTCTCCATCACCGGGGGGACGGCGGAGCTGCTGGTGGCCATCGGCGTGCTGCTCGTCGTCGGCGTCATCGTCGTCCTCAGCCCCCGGGCCCGCCGCGCCGCCCGCGAGGCACGCGCCGCGGAGCTGGTCGTCCAGCGCGAGCGCAGCCGGGCCGACCACCCCACCGCGCGCGCCTCGCGCGCCGCCACGTCGACCACGACCCCAGGCCGGTCACCCGACCCGGCCGCCGAGCCGTCCCCCCGGGCGGCAGGGGCGGGACAGGGAGTCCGATGACCGCCGATCCGCACACCGAGGTCCCCTGGGACCTCTCCTTCCTCCGCGTGGGAGCGCTGGTCACCGCGGGGCTCACCGCCGTGGCGGTGCCCGTCGCCGGCCTGCTGGGAGGTTGGGACGACGCCCTGGCGGTCCTCGTGGGCGCGGTCGTGGTCACCTTCTTCTTCGCCGTCTCCGGCCTGGTCATCGCCTGGGCCGGGCGCCACGGCGAGGCCTTCACGCTGCCCGCGGCACTGGGGTCGTTCCTGGTGAAGATCTTCGTCCTCGCCGCGGTGCTCCAGGCGCTCCCGGCCGACGGGTGGGTCGACCGCCGCACGCTCGCCTGGGCGGTCATCGCCGGCGCTCTGCTGTGGAGCGTGGTCCAGCAGCGATGGGTCTGGACCCGCCGGCTCTACTACGTCCAGCCGCCCGCGCCACCCACGTCCGGGCGAACCCTCCCGCCGCCGTAAAGCGCCCCGACACGCGGCTGATAGTGTCCCGACCGATGGCCGAGGCACGCTCTCCTCAGGGGGGATCTCGACCCCGACCTGCAACGACCACCGACCGTCAGCCCAGCGGGGCCGACATCGGCTGGGGGATCACCGGGACGATGCTCTCCGGGATCATCGTGTGGGGCGGGGCCGGGCTGCTGCTCGACCGCTGGTGGGGCACGAACTTCGTCGCCCTGATCGGCGTTCTCCTCGGCCTCACGGTGGCCATCTACCTGGTGGTCGTCAAGTACGGCGCCGTGCCCCCGGCCGAGGGGGGCGGGCGCACCGGCTCCACCCGGGGCGGGCGCAACAGCCCGCCCAGGACGCAGAAGGGACAACGGTGACCTCCAGCGCCCTCGCGCTCGCCGACGTGCTCGCCGCCGAGGGTGGCGGTGACGGCGGCTTCCAGTCTCCGACGATCGCGGAGTTCTACCCGACCCCGATCTTCGAGTTCTCGGTCCTGGGCATCGACTTCTCGATCACCCGGATCACGATCATCCTGTGGATCGCCACCGCCGCGATCCTCGTGCTCCTGGTGCTGGCCGCCCGCAAGGCGTCGATCGTGCCGGACAAGCTGCAGTACATCGGGGAGAGCGGCTACTCGCTCATCCGCGACGGCATGGCCCGTGACGTGATCGGGCCCAAGGGGCTGCCCTTCGCGCCGTTCCTGGCGTCGCTGTTCTTCTTCATCCTCGCGAACAACTTCATGAGCATCGTCCCGTTCGCGCAGATATCGCCGATGTCGAAGTTCGCCTTCCCGCTCGTCCTGGCCGTGATCGTCTGGGTGCTCTACAACTACATCGGCATCCGCGAGCAGGGCGCCGGGCGCTACTTCAAGGACGCCGCGATCCCGCCGGGTGTGCCGGCCGCCGCGCTGATCCTCGTCACGCCGATCGAGCTGCTCCAGGTCTTCGTCATCCGGCCGTTCACCCTGGCCGTCCGGCTCTTCGCCAACATGTTCGCCGGCCACATGCTGCTGGTGGTCTTCTCCCTCGGGGCGGTCTACCTGCTCACGGCGGGCGGCATCTTCCCCATCTTCGGCGTGGCCTCGTTCGTCATGGCGCTGCTCATGACGTTCTTCGAGCTGCTCGTGATCGTGCTGCAGGCCTACGTCTTCACCGTGCTCACGGCGACCTACCTCAACGGCGCCGTCGAGCCCGCTCACTGACCGCACCACCCCCAGCCAGCCGCCCGGGACCATCCCGGGCGACCGACACAGGAGGAAAACCTCGTCATGGACCTCGACGTCCTCGCAGAGCTGACCGGCAGCATCGGCTCGGTTGGTTACGGTCTCGCCGCGATCGGCCCGGGCATCGGTGTGGGCATCGTCTGGGCCGCCTACATCCAGGCGACCGCCCGGCAGCCCGAGTCCGCCGGCCTGACCCGCACCTACGCCTTCCTCGGTGCCGCCCTCTCCGAGGCGCTGGCGCTCATCGGCCTGGTCGTGCCCTTCATCTTCGGTCAGTGAGTCCGGCGCTGCCGGTTCGCATCCCATCTGACGTAGGGACGGAACGAGCATGAGTGTCCTGGCCGCGGAGTCGACGAACCCGCTGCTCCCCCCGCTGGGGGAGATCATCATCGGGACGATCACCTTCGCCATCGCGTTCTTCGTGCTGGCCAAGTTCGTGTGGCCGCGCTTCGAGCAGGTCTTCCGGGCTCGCCGCGAGGCGATCGAGGGCGGCATGGAGCGGGCCGAGGCGGCGCAGGCCGAGGCCAAGGCCGCGCTCGAGCAGTACCGCGCGCAGCTGGCCGAGGCCCGCACCGAGGCGGCCCAGATCCGCGACCAGGCCCGCGCCGAGGGCCAGCAGATCCTCGAGGAGCTGCGGGCCCAGGCCCAGCAGGAGTCCGCGCGGATCGTGGCCCGGGGCGAGGAGCAGCTGGCGGCCTCCCGCCAGCAGGTCGTCAACGACCTGCGTGGCCACATCGGGCAGCTCGCCGTCGACCTGGCCGGCCGTGTGGTCGGGGAGTCCCTCGAGGACCAGGCCCGGCGCAGCGGGACCGTCGACCGGTTCCTCGACCAGCTCGACGGCATGGCCGGCAGTTCGCCCGACGGCCGCTCCGGCAGCTCGGTGTACGCCCCGGAGGGCAACCGCTGATGGATGCCTCCAGCCGGCAGGCGCTCGCGCAGGCGCGCGAGCGCCTGACGGAGCTCACCCGGCCCGCGTCGGGGCTGCTCGAGAAGGCGCGGGACCGCGTCACCGGGCAGCCGCGGGCGGTCTCCGGAGACGAGCTGCTCGGCCTCGCCGAGGAGCTGTTCGCCGTCGCCCACCTGCTGGACCAGCAGGTCTCGCTGCGTCGCGCGCTGTCCGACCCGTCGGGCAAGCCCGCCGACCGCGCGGCCCTGGTCGGCCGGGTCCTCGGCGGCAAGGTGTCCGGGGCGACCCTCGACCTCGTGGAGACGGTGGCCCGGCAGCGCTGGTCGCGTCCGCTGGATCTCGTCGAGGCGACCGAGGCCCTGGCCACCGACGCCGCGCTCGACGCCGCGGACGTGCGCGGGGAGCTCGACGGTGTGGAGGACGAGCTGTTCCGGTTCGGCCGGATCGTCGCCGCGGACCCGGGGCTCTCGCGCATCCTCGGCGACCGCGCCGCGCCGGCGACGGGCAAGAACGCGCTGCTGGACCAGCTGCTCGCGCGGCGGGTCAGCCCGGTCACCGCGCTGCTGCTGCGCCGGCACCTCACGATCCGGCACACCGGCAACGCCGAGAACGTGATCGAGCGGCTGTCCGAGGCGGCCTCCGGCCGCCGCGGCCAGTCGGTCGCCCGCGTCACCAGCGCCGTTCCGCTGACCCCGGCGCAGGAGCGCCGGCTGACCGACGTGCTCAGCCGCCTCTACGGACGCTCGATCGCGCTGCAGGTCAGCGTGGACCCGAGGATCCTCGGCGGGCTGGTGATCCGCGTCGGCGACGAGGTCATCGACGGCAGCGTCGCCCACCGTCTCGAGGACGCCGGCCGGCGTCTGGTCGGCTGAGGCCGACCCGCCCGGCTCCCGAGCCCCCAGTCCAGCAGACAGACACGACCCCGCAGGGAAGAGGACGGACCCCATGGCCGAGCTGACGATCTCCGCTGACGAGATCCGCAGTGCCATCCAGAACTACGTCACCGAGTTCTCCCCGGACGTCAACCGGGAAGAGGTCGGGATCGTCACCGAGGCCGGCGACGGCATCGCCCGCGTCGAGGGCCTGCCCTCGGTCATGACGAACGAGCTGCTCGAGTTCGAGAGCGGCGTCCGCGGACTGGCGCTGAACCTGGACGTGCGCGAGGTCGGTGTCGTCGTCCTCGGCGACTACTCCGGCATCGAGGAGGGTCAGCAGGTCCGCCGCACCGGCGAGGTCCTGTCGGTCGCGGTCGGCGACGGCTACCTCGGCCGGGTCGTCGACCCGCTGGGCAACCCGATCGACGGCGCCGGGCCGATCGCCACCACCGGGCGGCGTGCCCTCGAGCTGCAGGCCCCCACCGTGGTGCAGCGGCAGTCGGTCAAGGAGCCGCTGCAGACCGGCATCAAGGCCATCGACGCGATGACGCCGATCGGCCGCGGCCAGCGCCAGCTGGTCATCGGTGACCGGCAGACCGGCAAGACCGCGATCGTCACCGACACGATCATCAACCAGAAGGAAGCCTGGGCCACCGGCGACCCGCAGCAGCAGGTCCGCTGCATCTACGTCGCGGTCGGACAGAAGGGCTCCACCATCGCCGCCATCCGCGCCGCCCTCGAGGAGGCCGGCGCGATGGAGTACACGACCATCGTCGCCGCGCCGGCGTCGGAGGCTGCGGGCTTCAAGTACATCGCCCCCTACACCGGCTCGGCCATCGGCCAGCACTGGATGTACGAGGGCAAGCACGTCCTCATCGTCTTCGACGACCTGTCCAAGCAGGCCGAGGCCTACCGCGCCGTCTCGCTGCTGCTGCGCCGTCCGCCGGGCCGCGAGGCATACCCCGGCGACGTCTTCTACCTCCACTCCCGCCTGCTGGAGCGCTGCGCGAAGCTCTCCGACGACCTCGGTGCCGGGTCGATGACCGGCCTGCCGCTGGTCGAGACCAAGGGCAACGACGTGTCGGCGTACATCCCGACCAACGTCATCTCGATCACCGACGGGCAGATCTTCCTCGAGACCGGTCTGTTCAACTCCGGTGTCCGCCCGGCCATCAACGTCGGCATCTCGGTGTCGCGCGTCGGCGGCTCGGCACAGATCAAGGCCATGCGGTCGGTCGCCGGGCGGCTGCGGCTGGACCTCGCCCAGTTCCGTGAGCTCGAGGCCTTCGCCTCGTTCTCCTCGGACCTCGACGCCTCGAGCCGGGCGACCCTCGAGCGCGGGCAGCGCCTCGTCGAGCTGCTCAAGCAGGGCCAGTACTCGCCGTTCCCGGTGGAGCGGGAGGTCGTCTCGCTCTGGCTGGGCACCACCGGCAAGCTCGACCGGGTGCCGGTGTCGGAGGTCCGCCGGTTCGAGGCGGAGTTCCTCGACTTCGTCGCCCGCGGCGACACCGGCATCTACGACGAGATCCGGCAGAGCCGGGTGCTCGGCGACGACGCCGTCGGCAGCCTGGAGTCCGCGGTGGAGGAGTTCTACCGCCAGTTCCAGACCTCCGACGGCGAGACGCTGCACCTCAACGAGCCCGATGCCGAGGCCATGGACGCGTCCCAGCGCGGCCAGGAGCGCGTCCAGGTCAAGCGGAGCGCCTGAGCATGGCCAGCAACCTCCGCGCGCTGCGGCGCCGGATCCGCTCCACGAAGTCGACGAAGAAGATCTTCTCGGCGCAGGAGCTGATCGCCGGTGCCCGCATCGTGCGCGCCCAGGCCCGGGTGGAGGCGTCCAAGCCCTACGCCCGGGAGATCACCCGGGTGCTGTCGGCGCTGGCGTCCTCGGCGTCGCTGGACCACCCGCTGCTCACCGAGCGGCAGAACCCGCGCCGTGCGGCGGTCCTCGTGATCACCTCCGACCGCGGCTTCGCCGGGTCGTACAACGTCAACGTGCTGCGCCGCACCGAGGAGCTGCTCTCGCTGCTGCGCCAGGAGGGCAAGGAGCCGGTCCTCTACGTGGTGGGCCGGAAGGGGGAGACCTACTACTCCTTCCGTCACCGCCAGATGGCCGACACCTTCACCGGCTTCTCCGAGCAGCCCACCTACCCCGACGCCCAGCGCGTGGGGGAGGAGCTGATCGCCGCCTTCACCGCCGGTGAGGACGACGCGGAGGCCGGTGAGCGCATCGAGGGCGTGGACGAGCTGCACATCGTCTACACCGAGTTCCGCTCGCTGCTCGCGCAGGTCCCGGTCGCCAAGCGGATGGCCCCGCTGGAGGTCGAGGAGGTCGAGGAGTTCGACTACGAGCGGGAGGACCGGGAGCACGGTGTCGCCAACGACACCGGGGTGCCGACCTCCTACGAGTTCGAGCCCTCGCCCGACGCGCTCCTCGACGCGCTGCTCCCGAAGTACGTCACGACGCGCATCTTCGCCGCGATGCTCGAGTCCGCGGCGTCGGAGTCGGCGTCGCGGCGGCGCGCGATGAAGTCGGCGTCGGACAACGCCGAGGAGCTGGCCAAGAACCTCTCGAGGCAGGCCAACCAGGCCCGCCAGGCCGAGATCACGCAGGAGATCAGCGAGATCGTCGGCGGTGCCGACGCGCTCGTGTCGGCCGGCGCCGACGACTGACCCCCACCCCGCTCCGGCGGGGCCATCGAAGACGCGACAAGCAAGCGAGCCCGAGGGCAGGAGAGCAGTACAGATGACCGTCACCGAGGACCGTCCGACCACCCAGACGACCGGCCGCGTCGTCCGGGTCACCGGGCCGGTCGTCGACGTCGAGTTCCCGCGCGACGCGATGCCCGACCTGTTCAACGCCCTGAAGGTGGAGGTCACCCTCGCCGACCTGGGCAAGACGCTGACCCTCGAGGTCGCCCAGCACCTCGGCGACAACGTGGTCCGCACCATCTCGATGGAGCCCACCGACGGCCTGATCCGCGGTGCCGAGGTCCGGGACACCGGCACCGCGATCTCCGTGCCCGTCGGCGACATCACCACCGGGCACGTGTGGAACGCCCTGGGCGAGTGCCTGGACACGCCCGGCTACGGCGCGGACGCCCCGCGGTGGACGATCCACCGGCACGCGCCGCGGTTCGACCAGCTCGAGGGCCGCACCGAGATGCTGGAGACCGGCATCAAGGTCATCGACCTGCTCACGCCGTACGTGGCCGGCGGGAAGATCGGCCTGTTCGGCGGTGCCGGCGTGGGCAAGACGGTGCTGATCCAGGAGATGATCCGCCGGGTCGCCCAGGAGTTCGGTGGCGTGTCGGTGTTCGCCGGCGTCGGTGAGCGCACCCGCGAGGGCAACGACCTCATCACGGAGATGACCGAGTCCGGCGTCATCGAGTCCACGGCCCTGGTGTTCGGCCAGATGGACGAGCCGCCGGGTACCCGCCTGCGGGTCGCGCTGTCGGCGCTGACGATGGCGGAGTACTTCCGCGACGAGCAGAACCAGGACGTGCTGCTCTTCATCGACAACATCTTCCGGTTCACCCAGGCCGGCTCCGAGGTCTCCACGCTGCTCGGCCGCATGCCGTCGGCCGTGGGTTACCAGCCGACGCTGGCCGACGAGATGGGGGAGCTGCAGGAGCGGATCACCTCGACCCGCGGCCACTCGATCACCTCGCTGCAGGCGATCTACGTGCCGGCCGACGACATCACCGACCCGGCGCCGCACACGACCTTCGCCCACCTCGACGCGACGACGGTGCTCTCCCGGCCGATCTCGGAGAAGGGCATCTACCCGGCCGTGGACCCGCTGGACTCGACCAGCCGGATCCTCGACCCGCAGTACGTCGGGCAGGAGCACTACTCGGTGGCCCGCGAGGTGCAGCGGATCCTGCAGCGGTACCAGGAGCTGCAGGACATCATCGCCATCCTCGGCATCGACGAGCTCTCCGAGGAGGACAAGGTCACCGTCAACCGGGCCCGGCGCATCGAGCGGTTCCTCTCGCAGAACATGTTCGTGGCCGAGGCGTTCACCGGTCAGCCGGGCTCCTTCGTGCCGCTGGCGGAGACGCTGCAGGCGTTCAAGGCGCTCGCCGACGGCGACTACGACCACGTCCCCGAGCAGGCGTTCTTCATGTGCGGTGGACTCGAGGACCTCGAGCGCAACGCCGACAAGCTGAAGAAGGGCTGAAGAAGGACCCCCCTGCAGGGACCCGCCGTTCGCGAGCTCGCGGCGGGTCCCTGCAGGGGGGCCGCGATGACGGCCGGGCCCCGCACGGGAGCCCGGCCGTTCCGCGTGTCGGGCCGGGAGTGTGGGGTAGTCCACCTCTGCCGGTGGCACGAGGACCCTGGTGCGTGCGGCCGGGAGCGCGGGATGCTCCGGCCGACGGACAGCAGGCAGGCCCGGAACAGCCCGGGCGACATGGGAGACGACGAGTGGACGGCACGACCGAGACCAGGCCGGACGGCGGCGACTGGAGCTGGCCGCCCTCGGCCGGGATCCCGTACACCAGCGGTCGCCCGTACGTCACCGAGCGCTGGGCGCCGGCGTCGACGGTCCACCGGCCCTGGGTCCGCGTGGGCCGCTGGACCCTGCTCTACCGCCGCGGCGTGTAGGAGGACCCCCTCCTCCCCACCCCTCGCGAGCTGGGGGCGGTGCCCGGGAGGGGGCCTGGGCGCCCGCGCCGTTAGAGTGGGCTCGACCCGTCGCCGTGTCCGCCCCGGATGCGGCGGCTCCGCACCGCCCGGCGGTGGACCCCGAGGAGTGTCGTGGCGACCCTGCAGGTCGAGTTGGTGGCCGTCGAGCGGCTGATCTGGTCCGGCGAGGCCAGCATGGTCATCGCCCGCACCACAGAGGGCGAACTCGGCGTCCTGCCCGGGCACGCGCCGCTGCTCGGTGAGCTCGCGCCCGGTGGTGTGGTCACCATCCGCACCACCGAGGGCGAGGACCTCGTCGTCGCCGCCCACGGCGGCTTCCTCTCGGTCACCCAGCGGGGCGTGTCCATCCTCGCCGAGACCGCGGAGATCTCCTCGGAGATCGACGTGGAGCGCGCCCGCGAGGCGCTGCGCCGCGCCGAGGACAGCGGCGACGACGCCGAGGCCCTGGCCGCCGCCCGTCGCGCCCAGTCGCGGCTGCGCGCCGCCGGTCAGGACGCCTGAGCCAGCACCGCTGACCCCTCGATGCGCCGGCCCGCAGGATGACCACCGCACTGCTCGTCCTGGCCGGCGTGCTGGTCGTCGCCCTGGTCGTGGCCTTCCTCCTGCGCCGGCGCTTCCTGCTCTCCGGGCTCGGCGCGGTCACCATGTGGCTGCGCCCGACCGGTTCGACCCGCTGGTCGGTGGGGGTGGCCTGGTACGGCGGAGACGCCCTCCTCTGGTACCGGGCGGTGTCGCTCTCGGTCCGGCCGCAGCAGCGGCTGTGCCGGGCGGAGTTCCGGGTGGGGGAGCGGCGCCGCGCCCGTCCGGACGACGTCGCGCTGCCGCCCGACGTCGTCGTCCTCTCGTGCGCCACCGCCGCGGGACCCCGCGAGCTGGCGATGGACCCCTCGACGGTGACCGGCTTCCTCTCCTGGGTGGAGTCCGCGCCGCCGGTTCGCTGACCGGCCCCTCCACGGCACCGCTGCGAGCTGGCGAGGAGTGGGGAGGAGGGGGTCCTTCGTCAGTCGCCGGCCGGCTCCGCGGCCGCGCGCTGGGCGTGCGCCCCGCTGTGCGCACCGGGCTCCCACAGCACGTCGCCGCCGGGGTTGGCCACCCGGGCGAGGATGAAGAGCAGGTCCGACAGGCGGTTGAGGTAGCGCGCCGTCTCGGGGTTGGTGCGCTCCCCGTCTGCCTCCGCCAGCGCCCAGACGCTGCGCTCGGCCCGCCGGGTGACCACCCGCGCCTGGTGCAGCAGCGCGGCCAGGGCCGTGCCGCCGGGCAGGATGAAGCTGTCGAGCTTCGGCAGCGTCTCGTTGTGGCTGTCGCAGGCCGCCTCCAGCCGCTCGGTGTAGGCGGCGGTGATCCGCAGCGGCGGGAACTGGGGGTCGGGCGTGATGGGGGTGCAGAGGTCGGCGCCGACGTCGAACAGGTCGTTCTGCACGCTGCGCAGCAGCTCGGCGACCTCCGGGGACGGGGACCCCAGCGCCAGGGCGACGCCGAGCACGCTGTTGGCCTCGTCGACGTCGGCGTAGGCGACCAGCCGCGGATCGGTCTTCGCGACCCGGCTCATGTCGCCCAGGTGCGTCTGACCGGCGTCGCCGGTCTTCGTGTAGATGCGGGTCAGCCGGACGGTCATGCCCGCGAGCCTAGAAGAAGGACCCGCTGCCCCCCACCGCTCGCGGGGGACCCTGCAGCGGGCCCCCGTAGGGTGACCGGGTGGAGTGCTTCGAGGTCACCGGTGGCACCGCGCTGACCGGACGTGTGCGGGTCACCGGCGCCAAGAACAGCGCGCTCAAGCTCATGGCCGCCGCCCTGCTCGCCTCGGGGCGCACGACCATCGACGAGGTCCCCGACATCCTCGACGTGGCGATCATGAGCGAGGTGCTCCGCCGGCTCGGCTGCGACGTCAACTACGAGCGCCACCCGCACGGGCGCGGCGGCGGGCGGGTGGTCGTCGACGTCCCGGAGGAGCCGGCCACCGAGACCGACTACGACCTCGTCCGGAAGATGCGCGCCTCGATCAGCGTCCTCGGCCCCCTGGTGGCCCGCTGCGGCTCCGCGCGCGTCGCGCTGCCGGGCGGGGACGCCATCGGCTCCCGCGGTCTGGACATGCACATCTCCGGCCTCGAGCGGCTCGGCGCCCGGATCGAGAGCGAGCACGGCTTCCTGGTGGCCACCGCGCCGCGGCTCACGGGCACCTCGATCTGGCTGGACTTCCCGTCGGTGGGCGCCACCGAGAACCTGGTCATGGCCGCGGTGCTCGCCGAGGGCGCCACGGTCATCGACAACGCCGCCCGCGAGCCGGAGATCGCCGACCTCTGCGCGATGCTCGCCGCGATGGGGGCGCAGATCGAGGGTGCGGGCACCTCGACGATCACCGTCGAGGGCGTCTCGTCGCTCAAGCCCGTCACCTACACCACCGTCCCCGACCGGATCGTCGCCGGCACCTGGGCGATCGGCGCGGTGATGACCCGCGGCGACGTCGTCATCGAGCGGGCCGTCGCCGACCACCTCACCGTGGCGCTGGACAAGCTGGTCGACGCCGGCGCGCACGTCGAGCCGCTGCCCGACGGCCTCCGGGTGGCCATGGACGGCCGGCCGCGCTGCGTGGACGTCGTCACGCTGCCCTACCCGGGCTACCCGACCGACCTGCAGCCGATGGCGGTCGCGCTGGCGGCGGTCTCCACCGGAACCGCGCTGATCACCGAGAACGTGTTCGAGGGCCGGTTCATGTTCGTCAACGAGCTGGTCCGGCTCGGCGCCTCCGTGCGCATCGACGGGCACCACGCCGTCGTCCGGGGCCGGGAGCGGCTCTCCAGCGCGCCGGTGCTGGCCACCGACATCCGCGCGGGCGCCGGGCTGGTGCTCGCCGGCCTGGTCTCCGACGGCGTCACCGAGGTGCAGGACGTGCACCACGTCGACCGGGGCTACCCCGACTTCGTCGAGCAGTTGCGCGGCCTCGGCGCGCAGATCGAGCGGGTGCAGAAGCCCTACTAGCCGGCGGGGAAGGACGCGGCGAGCTGCCGCGCCCGCTCGGCGTCCTCGGGGAAGACCAGCACCTCGGCGCGGTGCGCTGAGGGGAAGCGGACCGTGGACCGGATGCCGGCGTCGGAGAGGACCGCGCGCAGGGCCAGCGCCGACTCCCGCCGGGACAGCGTGGCCACGCGGGTGAGCAGCCCGTCGTCGGACGGCGGACGGCGGGGCTCGTCGGGCCCGAACGCCCAGCGCAGGAACAGCGCCAGCAGGGCCAGGACGGCGAACGCGATCACCGGCCCGACCAGATAGTGCAGGCTGCTGCCGACTCCCAGGGGCATGGGCGGGCCTCCTCCCGGCCCCTGCGAGTGTGCCACCGCAGCCCGCCGGAGGGGCCGTTCCTACTCGCCGGTAACCGCGCCTAGACTCCGCTGGCATGCCGTTCCCGACGTCCCCGGACGAGCGTGACCGCCCCTGGGTCATGCGCACCTACGCGGGCCACTCGTCTCCTGCCGAGTCCAACGCGCTGTACCGGCGCAACCTGGCGAAGGGCCAGACGGGCCTGTCGGTGGCCTTCGACCTGCCCACGCAGACAGGCTACGACCCGGACGACGAGCTCGCGGTTGGTGAGGTCGGCAAGGTCGGGGTGCCGGTCACACACCTCGGGGACATGCGCGCGCTCTTCGACGGCATCCCGCTGCGCGAGATGAACACGTCGATGACGATCAACGCCACCGCGATGTGGCTGCTCGCGCTCTACCAGGTCGTGGCCGTGGAGCAGGCGGAGCGCGCGGGCACCGATCCGGACGAGGTCCTGGCCACGCTCGCCGGCACGACCCAGAACGACATCATCAAGGAGTACCTCTCGCGCGGGACCCACGTCTTCCCGCCCGGGCCGTCGATGCGGCTGACCACGGACGTGGTCGCGTACACGGTGACGGCGATGCCGACGTGGAACCCGGTCAACATCTGCAGCTACCACCTGCAGGAGGCCGGGGCGACGCCGGTGCAGGAGATCGCCTACGCGATGAGCACCTCGATCGCCGTCCTGGACTCGGTGCGCGACTCCGGGCAGGTGCCGGAGGAGCGCTTCGGCGAGGTCGTCGCGCGGATCTCCTTCTTCGTCAACGCGGGCGTCCGCTTCGTCGAGGAGATGTGCAAGATGCGGGCCTTCACCCAACTCTGGGACGAGCTGACCCGCGAGCGGTACGGCGTCCAGGACGCCCGGCAGCGGCGGTTCCGCTACGGCGTGCAGGTCAACTCGCTGGGGCTGACGGAGGCGCAGCCGGAGAACAACGTCCAGCGGATCGTGCTGGAGATGCTCGGCGTCACCCTGTCCCGCGATGCCCGTGCCCGCGCCGTCCAGCTGCCCGCGTGGAACGAGGCGCTCGGCCTGCCGCGGCCGTGGGACCAGCAGTGGTCGCTGCGGCTGCAGCAGGTGCTGGCCCACGAGACCGACCTGCTCGAGTACGAGGACCTGTTCACCGGCTCGGTCGTCGTCGAGGCGAAGGTGGCGGCGCTGGTCGAGGGCGCCCGCGCGGAGATGGCGCGGGTGGCGGAGATGGGCGGGGCGGTGGCCGCGGTCGAGTCCGGCTACATGAAGGGCCGGCTCGTGGCCTCGCTGGCCGAGCGGCGCCGCCGGATGGAGAGCGGCGCGGACGTCGTCGTCGGGGTCAACCGGTTCGAGGCCACCGAGCCCAACCCGCTGCTGGCCGACCTCGACGCCGCGATCCAGACCGTCGACCCGGCGGTCGAGGCCGCGGCCTGCGCCTCGGTGCGCGAGTGGCGGGCCGGGCGCGACGACGAACGGGTGACGCGGGCCCTGGACCGGCTCCGCGCCGCCGCCGGCACCGACGAGAACCTCATGGCCGCCACCCTCGAGTGCGCCCGCGCCGGCGTGACGACGGGGGAGTGGGCCGGGGTGCTGCGCGGGGTGTTCGGCGAGTACCGGGCGCCCACCGGCGTCGCGGCGGCCGCCGGCGGAGCGGACGACGGGACGCTGGCGCAGGTGCGCGAGCGGGTCCGGGCCACCGGCGAGGAGCTCGGCGGGCGGCTGCGCCTCCTGGTCGGCAAGCCCGGCCTGGACGGGCACTCCAACGGGGCCGAGCAGATCGCCGTCCGGGCGCGGGATGCCGGCTTCGAGGTCGTCTACCAGGGGATCCGGCTGACCCCGGCGCAGATCGTGTCGGCCGCCGTCCAGGAGGACGTGCACGTCGTCGGGCTCTCGGTGCTGTCCGGCTCGCACCTGCAGGTGGTGCCGGCGGTGCTCCGCGGGCTGCGGGAGGCCGGGCTGGACGACGTCCCGGTGGTGGTCGGCGGCATCGTGCCCGACGCCGACGCCCGCCGGCTGCGCGAACAGGGCGTGGCCCGCGTCTTCACCCCGAAGGACTTCGGGCTCACCGACATCATGGGCCAGATCGTCGACGTCGTCCGCGCGGCCCACGGCCTCGACGCGCGGGTGCCGGCCTGAGCTAGAGCGCGACGACGACGCCCTCGGTGGCGCTGCGGCGGGCGGCGTCGAGCACGGTGGCGGTGGCGACGGCGTCCCGCGGGTCGACCGGCACCGGCCCCTGACCGCGGACGGCGGCGGCGAAGGCCGGGTAGAAGGTGTCCCAGCGGCCGCGCTCGGTCGGCACCGTGTCGCCGTCGTCCCCGCGGCGGAGCCGTCCCCAGCGTTGCTCCGGCTCGGCTCCCCAGCGCTCGCCGAGGCTCGCCGGCGTCTCCCCGGCCAGCAGCAGCTCCTCCTGGACGTCCATCGGGCCGTCGACGACGTAGCTGCCGGCCGTGCCCGTGACCCGGAAGCGCAGGCCCGGAGCGCCTTCGATCCAGCTGCCGGTCAGGTGGGAGCGGGCTCCGTTCGCGTGGGTGAGTGCGACCAGGAAGTCGTCGTCCAGTCCGCTGTCGCGCAGCTGCCACTCCGCGTAGACGCTCGCCACCGGGCCGAGCAGGACCAGCGCCTGGTCGACGAGGTGGCTGCCGAAGTCGCGCAGCGTGCCACCGCCTGCGGCCGGGGGGCCGGGCTCGGGGCTGAACCGCTCGAACCGCGACTCGAAGCGGCTGACGGTGCCCAGCCGGCCGTCGGCGACCAGGGCGCGGACGGTCCGGAAGTCGGAGTCCCAGCGCCGGTTCTGGTAGGGCGCCAGCGGCAGCCCGAGCTCCGCGGCCAGCTCCACCGACCCGCGTGCGGCGGCCGCGTCCATCGCGAACGGCTTGTCGCACACGACGGCCAGGCCCAGGCGCAGCGCCCGCTCGGTCAGCTCGGTGTGGGTGTCGGCGGGGGTGGAGATCGCCACCGCCTCGCCTCCGGCGGCCGCCAGCTGATCCAGCGAGTCGAACGTCGGCAGGCCTGGGTGCTCGGCGGCGATCTGCGCCCGCCGCTCCGGTGAGGTGGTCACCACCCCGAGCAGGTCGCACTCCGGGGCGGCGGCCAGCAGGGGTGCGTGGAAGTACCGGCCGCCGAAGCCGTAGCCCACCAGTCCGAAGCGCACGGGATCCATGCCCGGATCATGCCGAACACCGCGGCATCGGCATGCCCCGGGGAACTCCCGTACCGCTGCGTGCACAGATCGTGACCGACAGCCGCTACGGTGCCGCGCGTGCAGAGCCCCCGCCTCGCCGTCGCCGATCCCGACCGGCTCGCCGCGATCGCCAGCTACCGGCTCGCCGGCCACGCCGGCGACGCCGACCTCGATGCCGTCGTCGGCTACATGGCCCGGGCGCTGGACGCGCCCATCGCGGTGATCAACCTCGTCGGCCCGGACCTGCAGTGCTTCCCCGCGGAGATCGGCGTGGGCGCGCCGTTCTCCGCCGTCCCCGACGAGCTGTCGTTCTGCGCCTACGTCGTGGCGATGCGCCGGCCGCTGGAGGTGCCGGACGCGCTCGCGCACCCGGTGTTCGCCGCGAACCCGGCGGTGGCGGCCGGCGTCATCCGCTCCTACCTCGGGGTCCCGCTGATCGACGAGGACGGCTTCGTCCTCGGCTCGCTGGGCGTGTTCGACGACGACGTCCGCTCCTTCTCCGGGGAGGACCTCGCCACCCTGGAGATCCAGGTCCGCCTCGTGCGCAGCGCGCTGTCCCTGCGCCGCCAGGTCGCGGCGCACCGCTGGGACGCCCGCCTGCTGGCCGCGCAGGGCCGGGTGCTCGAGGCGGTCGCCACCGGCGCTCCGCTGGAGGACGTCCTGGACCTGCTCTCCGCCGCGGTCCGCGAGCTGGCACCCGACGCCGACGCGGCGCAGCACCTGCTCCTCGACGAGACCGTCGACCGGCTGACCGCCGTGGCCACCGAGGCCGACGGCTGGCGTGCCGCCATGACCCGGGTCGCCCGGCAGGACCCGCTGACCGGCCTGTCCAACCGCGCCCACCTGCTCGACGCCGGCCGGGCGGCGCTCACCGGCGGCGGCGCGGTCCTGTTCATCGACGTCGACCGCTTCAAGGAGGTCAACGACCGCGGCGGGCACGCGGTCGGGGACCAGTTGCTCGTCCGGCTCGCCGATCGGCTCCGAGCCCAGGTGGAGGGGGTACCCGACGCGGTGGTCGGGCGGCTGGGCGGCGACGAGTTCGCCGTCGTCCTGCCGGGCCTGGACCTCGCGACGGCGGAGACGATCGGGGAGCGGCTGGTGGCCGCGCTGGTGGACGAGGTCGCGGTCGGACGGCGCAGCGTGCGGGTCTCGGCGAGCATCGGGCTGGCCATGGCCGCGCCGGGCACGCCGTTCGAGGAGGTCCTGCAGGAGGCCGACCTGGCGATGTACGGCGCCAAGGAGCAGGGCCGCGGGCGGTTGCACGGGAGGACCGCGGGCGTCGAGGTCGGCTAGCGTCGGACCATGACTGCAGAGGGTGCGCCCCGGGTCGTCCGCGACGGCGACGTCGTCACCATCACGATGTGCCGGCCGGCCCGGCGCAACGCCCTCTCCCGCGACCACCTGGAGCAACTGCTCGCCGCGTTCACCGAGGTCGGCCGCACCGACACCGCCGGCATCGTGCTGGCCGCGGAGGGGCCGGTGTTCAGCGCCGGCCACGACCTCGGGGACGTCGCCGGGGCGCCGCTGCCGGAGGTCCGCAGCCTGCTCGCGCTGTGCACCGAGCTGATGCAGACCGTCCAGGACGTGCCCCAGGTGGTGCTCGCCCGCGTGCACGCCCTCGCCACCGCGGCCGGCTGCCAGCTGGTGGCCTCCTGCGACCTCGCGGTCGCCGCGGAGTCGGCGGCGTTCGCCGCCCCGGGTGGCAAGGGCGGCTGGTTCTGCCACACGCCGATGGTCGCGGTCGCCCGCAACGTCGGCCGCAAGCGGGCGATGGAGCTGGCCCTCACCGGGGACGTCATCGACGCCGCCACCGCGCTGGACTGGGGGCTGGTGAACCGGGTCGTCCCCGACGACGAGCTCGACGCCGCGGTCGCCGAGCTCATGGGGCGCGCCACCCGCGGTTCGCGGACCAGCAAGGGGATCGGCAAGCAGACGCTCTACGCCCAGCTCGACCGGCCCGAGCGGGACGCCTACGGGATCGCGGTCGAGGTGATGGCCGCGACGAGCCAGCTGCCGTCCGCGCAGGAGTGGACGACGGCGTTCATCGAGAAGCGGCGCCCGGTCTGGACCGACTGAGGTGACCGGGCCGCACGCCGACCGCCCGGTGATGCCGGGCTACGGCGTGCTCCCCGCGGACGAGGGCAGCGGGCTGCTGCCGTGGGCGGAGGCCGAGCGACGGCTGGGCCTCTCGCACGACTACTGGGTGGCCACCGTCCGCCCGGACGGCAGCCCGCACGTCATGCCGGTCTGGGGCGTGTGGCTCGACGGCCGGCTGTGGTTCTCCAGCGGACGGCGATCCCGCAAGGCCCGCAACCTCGCCGCCGACCCCCGCTGCACGGTGACCACGGACGACGCCCGCGACCCGGTGGTGCTCGACGGCGTCGCGGAGCGGGTGACCTCCGCTCCGGGGATCGCGGACTTCGTGGCGGCGGTGAACGCGAAGTACGGCGGCGGGGTCTCGGTGGAGTTCCTCGACCCCGAGGTGAACGGCACGTACGCCGTCCGGCCGGTCCGGGTGATCGCCCAGAGCGAGGCCGACTTCGCGGGCGCGCCCACCCGCTGGACCTTCCCCCCGGGGTGAACCGCCCCACACCGGGATGGGACCCCGCCGCCGCGGCCTTGACCCTGGCGTGGTCGACCTGTGGAACCTCACCCGGCGGCGCGCCCTGGACTTCGGGCGCGTGACGGCCGACGCCTGAGCGCGTCCGCGCCCCGTCGTCGTCCATCCCCGCCCGTTTCCGGAAGGCACCCCTCGTGCTCGCTCGTCTCCGCCGCGTCCCGTTCGCGGCACAGGTCCTCCTCGCCCTCGTCCTCGGCGTCGCCCTGGGCCTGGTCGCCCGTGACCTCGGCCCCGTCGCCGACGGCACCCCCAACTGGCTGACCAGCACCCTGGCGACCATCGGGTCCACCTTCGTCACGCTGCTGAAGGTCCTCGTCCCGCCGCTGATCGTCACCGCGGTGATCGTCAGCATCGCCAACCTCAAGCAGGTCTCCAACGCCGCGCGGCTGGCCGGCCAGACCCTGCTGTGGTTCGCGATCACGGCCCTGATCGCCGTGGCCATCGGCATCGGCCTCGGCCTGCTGACCGAGCCCGGCCGCAACAGCTCCGTCGACGCCGCCGCGCAGGCCGCGCCCGAGAAGGCCGGCGGCTGGTTCGACTTCCTCACCGGCCTGGTGCCCGGCAACGTCTTCGGCCTGCAGGGCTCGGCCGACGGCTCCCTGTCGTTCAACGTGCTCCAGCTGATCGTCATCGCCGTCGCGATCGGGATCGCCGCGCTCAAGGTCGGCGAGCCGGCCGAGCCGTTCCTCGGGTTCGTCCGCGCGGCCCTGGCGATCGTGCAGAAGGTGCTGTGGTGGGTCATCCTGCTGGCCCCCATCGGCACGCTCGGCCTGATCGGCAACGCCGTCGCCACCTACGGCTGGGAGTCCCTCGGCTCGCTCGGCGTCTTCGCCGGCGCCGTCTACGCCGGTCTCGCGCTCGTGCTCTTCGTGGTCTACCCGGTGCTCCTGCGCCTGCACGGCCTCTCACCGCTGCGGTACTTCGCCGGGGCGTGGCCGGCCATCCAGCTGGCCTTCGTGTCCCGCTCCTCGATCGGCACCCTGCCGGTGACCGAGCGGGTGACCGAGCAGAACCTGGGCGTCCCGCGGTCCTACGCCTCGTTCGCCGTCCCGCTGGGCGCGACGACGAAGATGGACGGCTGCGCGGCGATCTACCCCGCCCTGGCCGCGATCTTCGTCGCCCAGTTCTTCGGGGTGGACCTGTCGATCACCGACTACCTGCTGATCGCGCTGGTCTCGGTCATCGGCTCGGCGGCCACCGCCGGCGTCACCGGCGCGGTGGTCATGCTCACCCTCACGCTGTCGACCCTCGGCCTCCCGCTGGCCGGCGTCGGCCTGCTCCTGGCCATCGACCCGATCCTCGACATGGGCCGCACGGCGGTGAACGTGGCCGGTCAGGCGCTCGTGCCGACGATCGTCGCCAAGCGCGAGGGCATCCTCGACGTCGAGCGCTACCGGGCGACGTCCACGATCGACCCGCTCGCCCGCGTCGACGAGCGCGGCGGGGTGGACGCCGACCTGCGCGAGCCCGCCACCGTCTGATCCGTCGGCTTCCGCGGAAACCGACGACGGCCCGGTCCTCCTGACGGAGGGCCGGGCCGCTGTCGTCCTACTCCCCGGAGAGGTCGGCGCAGCCGGTCTCGTGCGGCAGGAGCGGCCGGAGCGTCAGCGCCCAGCGGCTGCCGTCGGCCGCGGCCCAGGGCGTGAGCGAGTTGGCCCCGGCCGCCGCGTCCAGGACCGCCGTGGCCTCCTCGCCGCGGGCGACCACGCAGGACACGCCCAGCCGCTCGTCCAGCGCCTCCCCGGGCAGGGCCGGTCCAGGCCAGGCGACCTCGGGCTGGACCAACTCGGGCTCCGGGTCGGCGGTGTATGCGGTCACCACGGCGCCGACCGCCTCGGGCCGGTAGGTCTCCGGCCCCGATGCGCCGAGCGGCCCGTCCGGCGCGGTCAGCACGTCGAGCAGGCCCATCAGCTCGCCGCGGGTGGCCTGCTGCTCGGGGGTGAGCCCGCTGTCGTCAGGCAGCTCGAACAGCGCCTGCACCTCGCGCACCGAGGTGCCCTCCTCGGTGACGAGGGTGAACCGGGTGGCGGGGGCGTCGGCGACCGGCGGGCTGCCGAGGTCGCCGCTCCCGGTCACCCCGGCGGCGATGGCCCGGTCGACGACGGTGCGCAGGCCGTCGTCGTCGAGCTGCCACACCTGCTCGTTGGGCAGGGCGGGCGAGGGGTAGATCGCGATCTGCGGGCCCTGCGCGATCACCCGGCCGTCGGAGTAGACGGCCACCAGCGGCAGCCGGGCGGCGGTGGTCTCCGGCGTCACGAACCCGCCGACGTGCTCCACCAGCAGCACCAGCCGGCCCGGGCCCGCGGGGGACGGTGCCGGCGCCCCGGCGTCGCCACCGCGCTGGGCGCAGGCGGCCAGCAGCAGGAGGGCCAGCGCGAGAGCGACGGGACGCAGGGCTCGGATCACCCCGCCAGGATGCCGCGCGGCGGGCCGCCCTCCGGGTTCCCCGGGCGAGCCGTTGCCGGTTCGGTACCGTCGGACCCCGTGCGCCTGGTCATCGCCCGCTGCTCGGTCGACTACATCGGCCGGCTCACCGCCCACCTCCCCATGGCGCCCCGGTTGCTGCTGGTGAAGTCCGACGGGTCGGTGTCGGTGCACGCCGACGACCGGGCCTACAAGCCGCTCAACTGGATGAGCCCGCCGTGCACGCTCAAGGACGAGCTGAGCGACGGCAGCGGAACCTGGACGGTGACCAACAAGGCCGGCGAGCAGCTGGTCATCACCATCGAGTCGGTGGAGCACGACTCCTCGCACGAGCTCGGGGTCGACCCCGGCCTGCAGAAGGACGGGGTGGAGGCCGAGCTGCAGCGGCTGCTGGCGCTGCACGTGGAGACCTTCGGCGCGGGCTGGTCGCTGGTCCGCCGGGAGTACCCGACCGCGATCGGCCCGGTCGACCTGCTCTGCCGCGACGCCGACGGCACCACGGTGGCGGTCGAGGTGAAGCGGCGCGGGGAGATCGACGGCGTCGAGCAGCTGACCCGCTACCTGGAGCTGCTCAACCGCGACCCGCTGCTGGCACCGGTCCGCGGGGTGTTCGCCGCGCAGGAGATCAAGCCGCAGGCGCGGGTGCTCGCCGGCGACCGCGGCATCGACTGCCTCACCGTCGACTACGCCGTCCTCAAGGGCACCGACGACCCCTCCGAGCGGCTCTTCTGACGCCGGGCGGAGTCGCCCGAGCGCGGGAAGCGTCACCCGGCGACTCCGCTACCGTGGCGCCGTGGCCAGAGAACTGAGCGAGGTCGGGGTCGTCGGGCTGGGCACGATGGGCGCCGGCATCGCCGAGGTGCTCGCCCGGGCGGGCCTGTCGGTGACCGCCGTGGACATCGACGACACGGCCGTGGCCCGCGGCCGCGAGCACCTCGAGCACTCCACTGGGCGGGCCGTGACGCGCGGCAAGCTGGCGCCCGAGGAGCGCGACGCGATCGTCGGGCGGATCCGGTTCAGCACCTCGCTGGAGGACCTCGCGCACGCGGAGCTGGTCGTCGAGGCCGTGCCCGAGCGCCTGGAGCTCAAGTGCGAGGTCTTCGGCGAGCTGGACAAGATCTGCCCGCCGGACACCATCCTGGCCACCAACACCTCGAGCCTGTCGGTCACCGAGATCTCGGTCGCCACCGGCCGGCCGAGCAAGGTCATCGGGATGCACTTCTTCAACCCGGCGCCGGTCATGAAGCTGGTCGAGATCGTGCGCACCGTCGTCACCGAGCCCTCGGTGGTCGAGGACGTCGAGGCGCTGGCCGACCGGCTGGGCAAGGTCGACGTCACCATCGGCGACAAGGCCGGGTTCATCGCCAACGCGCTGCTGTTCGGCTACCTCAACCACGCGGTCTCCATGTACGAGAACCGCTATGCCAGCCGCGAGGACCTCGACGCCGCCATGAAGCTCGGCTGCGGGCTGCCGATGGGCCCGCTGGCGCTGATGGACCTCATCGGCATCGACACCGCCTACGAGATCCTCGACACGATGTACAAGCAGTCGCGCAACCGGCTGCACGCGCCCAGCCCGGTCATCAAGCAGATGATGACCGCCGGGCTGCTGGGCCGGAAGTCCGGCCGCGGCTTCTACAGCTACGCCGACCGGGACTCCGCCGAGGTGGTCCCGGACGCGCACACGCCGGTCGAGGGCGGGGCCGCGGCGGGTGCCCGGCCGGTGGCCACGGTCGGCGTGGTCGGCTCCGGCACGATGGCCACCGGCATCGTCGAGGTGGTCGCCAAGGGCGGCTACGACGTCCGGTTCGTCGCCCGCTCGCCGGAGAAGGTCGAGTCGGTGCGCCGGGAGCTCGCGCGGTCGCTGGAGAAGCAGGTGCAGCGCGGCCGGCTCGACGAGGCCACGCGGGACGCCGTCCTGGCCCGGGTCAGCGGGACGACGTCGCTGGACGAGCTGGCCGACCGCGACCTGGTCATCGAGGCCGTCGTCGAGTCGTTGCCGGTGAAGGAGGCGCTGTTCGCCAACCTCGGCGAGATCGCCAAGCCGGGCGCGGTGCTGGCCACGACCACCTCCAGCCTGCCGGTCATCGAGTGCGCGCAGGCCAGCGGCCGGCCGGCCGACGTCGTCGGCATGCACTTCTTCAACCCCGCGCAGGTCATGAAGCTGGTGGAGGTCGTCTCCACGATCGCCACCGCGCCGGACGTCGCGGCCACCGCGCACGCCGTCTCGCAGCACCTGGGCAAGCACGCGGTCTCCTGCACCGACCGGGCCGGGTTCATCGTCAACGCCCTGCTGTTCCCGTACCTCAACGACGCGGTGAAGATGCTCGAGGCGCACTACGCGACCGCCGACGACATCGACGCGGCGATGAAGGTCGGCTGCGGCTACCCGATGGGGCCCTTCGAGCTGCTCGACGTCGTCGGCCTCGACGTCGCGCTGGCCATCGAGCGGGAGCTCTACACCGAGTTCCGCGAGCCCGGGTTCGCGCCGGCGCCGCTGCTCGAGCACCTGGTCACCGCCGGGTACCTGGGCCGCAAGACCGGCCGCGGGTTCCGGGACCACGCGCACCGCTGACGGCGTGCCCCGACGCGGCAGCCGGCGCGGCGCACGCCCCGCGGGGCGGGAGCCGGCGCGCCGTCCCGACCCGGTGGAGGAGGCGACCGACGGCGACTGGGTGGTCCGCCCGCTCGCCGGCTCGGCGACCGGCAAGACCTACCGCTGCCCGGGCTGCGACCAGGAGATCCGCCCGGGCACCCCGCACGTGGTGACCTGGCCGGCCTACGCCCGCGACTCCGACCTCGAGCCCTGGGACACCGATTCGGCGGCCGACTGGCGGCGGCACTGGCACACCGCCTGCTGGCGGGCCCGGGACCGGCGACGGTGACGCCGCCGTCGCATCGGTTTCCGCGGAAATCGTCGGGTCAGGCGGTCCGGACGGCGGTCACCACGAGGTTGTCGAGGTAGCTGCGCCGCGACCGGTCGAACGCGCCGCCGCAGGTGACCAGGCGCAACTCCGCACGCGGCGTGGGCCCGTAGACCGCCGCGGTGGGGAACTCGGCCTTGGGGGAGCGCTCGACCGCGGTGACCGTGAAGCGCACCGTCGTCCCGTCGGCGCGGTCGACGACCACCTCGTCCCCGGCGGCGAGGTCGCGCAGCCGCCAGAACACCGCCGGCCCGCTGGTGGAGTCGACGTGACCGGCGAGCACGGCCGGCCCGACGTCGCCCGGGGTGGCGCTCCCGGTGTACCAGCCGGCCCGGGCGGGATCCGCAGGAGGGACGAGCGCGCCCGCGGCGTCCAGGCCGAGCCGCTCCAGCGAGCCGTCCAGCCCGATCGCCGGGATCCGCACCCCCACCGGCTCGGCCGAGGCACGGTCGCCGGCGGCCGTGCCCGCCACGACGGCGCGGGCCGTCGATGCCGCCGGTTCCGGCGGCTCGGGGGAGTGCAGCGCGACCGCGCCGGCGGCCAGCGCGGTGGCGGCCAGCAGCCGCCGGACGGGCACGCGGCCGCTCACCGGCGTCGCCGGGGGACCACGAGGGCACCGAGGACGACCAGCGCAGCGAGGACCATGAGCCCCGGCAGCGGGGACCGGCCCGCGGCGCCGCCCGCGCCCGCCGCGACGCCGCCGGAGGGCACCACCGCGGCGCCGGCCGCGTCGAGCACCGGCCGCACCGTCAGCCCGCCGCCGACCCGGTCGAGGACCAGCACGCTGTAGACGGACCCGGCGGCGAACTCGACGGGCACCTCCAGGGACACCTCGTCGCCCGTGACCTGCAGCGTGCCGGCCCCGGCCGGCACGGGAGCGGGGGCACCGGCGCTGCCGAAGCGGAGCCCCGCGGCCAGCGGGCCACCGCCGGCGACCGCCACGTCGAGTTCCGGCGCGGACGCGGCGGCCGCGACCACCCGGACCCGGGCACTGCCCGGCGGGGGCGGGGAGAGGTCGTCGTCGACGACGGCGAGATCCAGGCCGGCGAAGGGCCCGGTCACCGCGACCGTGCGGGCGCCGCCGGCGGTCAGGTCCACGCTTGCGGAGAGCACCGGGGGACCGCCGGGATCGGCCCCGGCGCGGCGCACGGTGACCGTGTACCCGCCGGGCGGCAGCTCCCGGTGCCCGGAGACGGTGCCGTAGTGCACGCCGGGCAGCGTGATCACGGGCGCGCCGCCGTCGGCCGGGGTGACGGTGAGGTCGACGGCGGGGCTGTCGGGGGAGAGGTGGGCCAGCCGCAGCAGGCCGCCGCCGGTCGCCTGCGCCGGGCTGCCGGCGAGGGCGCACACCACGGCGAGGAGGACGGCGGCGACCAGCCGTGGCGTGGCCGGGACCCGGCCGGCCGGGCGGGTCCCGCGGGGGCTCGGTGCGGAGGTCAGCGGCGGCCGGTCACCGGCTGGGTGCCGGTGTCCGCGTCGGGCTGGCCGACCGCGGGCTGGACGAGGGTCGGCGCGTCCGCGGCGGGCCGCTCGCCGGCCGACGGGTCCTCCGAGGAGATCGGGCGGATCACCTGGGTCTGCTGCGGTGGCGCAGCCGGGGGCTCGGCGTCCTCCGGCTCGGCGCCGTGCCGGCCCGGCGCCGGCTGGACGGCGGGCTGGGTGGGCGGCGCCGGCGGGCGGGTGGGCTGCCGGGCGGCGGCCGCCTCCCCGTTCCC
>NZ_JALPKP010000041.1:0-49777 GCF_051383635.1 Geodermatophilus sp. CPCC 205506
GTCGACCACCGCCGTCCGCAGGCCGCGGAAGCCGGCGTAGTACGCGGCGTACAGGCCCGCCGGACCGGCCCCGACGACGAGCAGGTCGACCTCGATGTCCCGCCCTCCGGCGGTCGGCACGGGGGTCGGGGGCAGGGTGTGGGTGGCCGTCATGTGCCGGCGTCCTCTCGTCGTCGCTCGGAGCCGCGGGTGCGGCGCCGGTCGGGCTCGTGGTGGGGGCGGGGTCAGCCGGTGCCCAAGCGCCCGGTGGTGGCCGCGCCGTCCGCGGCCCGGACGCCGTCGAAGTAGCGGGCCGCGACCTCGGGCGAGGGCGCGACGAACGTCGCCGAGGCCTCGACCAGCGGCAGGTCCGGCGCCGCCTCCGTGGTGATCCCGCCGACGGCGGTCGTGCGCCGGCCGTCGACGGCGGACACCCGCCCGGTCAGCCGCAGTGGTGTGTACAGCGGCACCGGGCGCCGGTAGCGCAGCTGGAGGTCGATCGTCATCCCCCAGCGGCCGGCGACGATCGCCGCCTGCCCGAGGACCTGGTCCATGAGCAGCGCCGCGATGCCGCCGTGCAGGTACGTCGGTGGGCCCTCGTACACCCGGCCCAATCGAGGGCGGGCCAGGACGGCGCCGTCGGCGACCTCCCACTGCAGGGGTACGGCCATGCCGTTGCCGGCACCGACGACCGGGTTGAACACCTTGACGTTGCGTGCCATGTCGTCCAGCGGCGAGAGCTCCGTCGGCGGTCGCTGAGCCGAGGCCAGCACGGCGGTCGCCGCCCGGACGCCGACCGCGGCCGCCCTCAGCTCGGCGGCGGTGGCCGTCGTGCAGACCGCGGCCTCCAGCGCCTGCCGGACGGCGTCTCCGAGGTCGGCGACGGCGGCGGGGAGCTCGGGGTCGAGGCCCTCCCGCTCCCCGCTCACGCGGAGCCCAGGCGCGCGGCCAGGTCCCGGAGCACGGCGGCGGCCTCCTCGGCCATCGCGGGCACGAACTCCGCCACGTCGACCAGGTCGGTGATGGCGGAGGCCACCTGGCCGGTGAGGACCAGCCCGTCCCGCACGTCGCCGTCGGTCTGGGCGCGCTGCATCGACTCGATCTTCCAGCGGGTGAGCTCGACGGCGTCGACCTCGCCATCGGAGCCGTGCCCTCGCCCGAGCAACTGCTCCGACGCGGGGTTCCGGAGCCCGCGGCAGGGGCCGTAGACGCCGTCGAAGGCGACGTCGTCGCCCTCCTGAGCGTCCAGGAGCGCCTGCAGGTAGGCCGGGTGCCAGTCGCTGTTCTGGTGGCTGGTGATGAAGCGGGTGCCCATGGCCACGCCGTCAGCGCCCATGGCGAGCGCTGCGGCCAGCCCCCGGCCGTCGCGGGCGCCGCCGGTCAGCAGGACCGGGACGTCGACGGCCTCGGTGACGCTGGGCACGAGCACGAAGGTGTGCACGGCCTTGCTCGGGGCGTGACCACCCATCTCGAAACCCGCAGCGATCACCACGTCCACGCCCGCCTCGGCGGACCGCACGGCCTGCCGGGTGCTGCCGACCTTGTGCTGGTGGACCATCCCGGCGTCCTTGATGCGGGAGATGTAGGCGCCGGGGAAGCCGGCCGAGGTGGTGAGCACGCGCAGCTGCGCGGCCAGCCCCGCGTCCGCCTCCCGGGCTGCCAGCACCGTGCGGACGTACACGTCGGTGAAGGGCAGCACCTCGCCCTTCCCGTCGACGCCGACCGGGATGTTCACCGCGAAAGGCCGATCGGTGAGCGCGGCGCACTCCTCGATGTGCTCGCGGAAGGTGCGCGCCCCCGCGTCGAGGTCGACCGGCATCCCGGGCATGCTCACCGTCCCCAGGCCTCCCGCCGCCGAGACGGCGGCCGCCAGCTTGGGCGTCCGGAAGGGCCCCAGCCCCTCCTGGACGATCGGGTGCTCGATGCCCACCAGGTCGGTGTAGCGGTTGCTGATCGGACCCACGGCGCCTCCTCGGTCTCCGGACGTTCTACACGTTCGGAAAGAGGGTACCCACGAGTGTCAACCAAAGACCAGCCGCGAGCAGCCCCGGGAGGTCACCCCACGGCCCCGGTGCCGTGCTCGGCGAGCACTCGCGCAGACCGGGCTCCCCGCCACCGGACACGCAGCCAGCCGACGAGGAGGACGGCGGCCCCGGGGAGCGTCGCCACCAGGGTCATCACGCCGAAGGCGGTGGCGACGGCCGTTCCCGGACCGGCACCCCACCCCGCAGCCGCGAAGACCCAGGCCGCGACACCTTCGCGCGGGCCCCATCCCGCGACGTTGAGGGGCACCGCGGCGGCCAGCAGGACGATCAACGCCAGCGGGAGCATCTGCAGCGGGGGAGCGTGCACCCCGGCGGCGCGCGCAGCGAGGAGGAACGTGCCCAGGAGCCCCCCGACGACGAGGAGCGAGGCGAGCAGGACGGCCGGCCAGGTGGACGGCTGCAGCACCGCCTGGCGGATCTCGGCGGCGGTCCCCCGCAGCGCCCGCCCCAGGCGGGCGCTGCGCCCCGCCACCCCGCGGCCGGTGACCAGCACGGCGGCCCCGGCGGCGGCGCCCGCCAGGGCGACCAGCGGGACCGCCCCCTGCACCGGCGAGGGGAGGGCCAGGAGCACCAGGAGCGCCAGCACCACCTGGACCGCCTGTCCCGCGGCTCGCTCCCAGACGACGGCGCGCACCCCGAGGCCGAGGTCACCGGCGCCGACGCCGTGCCGCACGCCCCGGTGGACGTCTCCGAGCACCCCGCCGGGCAGCGTGCAGTTGAGGAACTGCGAGCGGTAGTAGGCGGCGGTGGCCGCGGGCAGCGCCAGGTCGAGCCCCAGAGCCCGGGCCACGACCCGCCAGCGCCACGCCGAGCAGACCGTCGTGACCGCGCCGATCGCCGTCGCGGCGAGCAGCGTGCCGGGGTCGAGCCCGCGGAGGCCGTCCAGGAACGGGTCCGCCCCCAGCTTCCGGAGGAGGACGGCGAGGAGCACGGCAACGCCCAGCAGGCGTGCCGCCGTCCACGCACGTCGCCTCACGACCGGTCGGCCTCCGTCCGTCTCACCACTCAGTACGGAGCGGCGGCCGCTCCCGTTCAGCACCGACGGCGGACAGCACCGTCCTGATCCGCCGGCCGGTCGTCCGCCAGTCCGGGAGGGTCTCCCGGCGTCGCAGGGCCGCCCGCCGGAGACGGCAGCGCACCTCGGCGTCGGTGAGCCAGCGAGCGAGAGCGGCCGCGAGGGCGTCGCTGTCGTCGGGCGGCACGAGGAGGCCGGGCACGCCGGATGCCGTGCGTCCCACGGCCTCGGGGACTCCGCCGACCTCCGCCGCGATCACCGGCAGGCCGGTGGCCAGCGCCTCGGTGATCGCCATGCCGTACGTCTCCGTCCGCGAGGGCACGACGAGCACGTCGGCGCCGCGGTACTCGAGCTGCAGCGCTGCCCCGGTGCGCGGTCCCGGGATCCGCACGCGATCGGCGATCCCCGCGTCGCCGGCCTGCCGTTGCAGCGACGCGACGAAGAGCGGGTCGCGGTCCAGCGGGCCGACGAGGGTGCAGCGCCAGGGCAGGCCGGCCGTTCGGGCCAGCGCCGCCAGCAGCAGGTCCTGGCCCTTGTGCGGCGCGAGCGCCCCGACGCACAGGAGCCGTCCCCCGCCGGCCGTCCCTGGGCTGGCGGGTGCCGTCCAGGTGCCCGGGTGGGCGACGTGCACGCGGGCAGGTGACAGCGCGTACCGGTCGAGCAGCTGCTCGCGGGTCCAGGCGCTGGTGGTGACGACGGCCCGCGCGGCGGCGAGGACGGCCAGCTCGTCGCGTTCGTCGACGGCGTCGCCGCCGAAGACCATGTGCACCAGGACGACGAGCCGCAGCCGCCCCGACCGCGGCACGAGCACCGGGCGGGCCGCGGAGGCGATCAGTCCGTCGACGAGGACCAGGTCCCCGGCCGGCAGGGCGTCGAGCGACCGCGCCAGGGCGTCCAGCGCTGTGGCGTCGGGTCGCGGCCAGGAGCCCGGAGCGGCGATCTCGACCACGGTCCAGCCGGCGTTCCGGAGGTCGTCGCAGACCTCCCGGTCGTAGCGGTTGCCGCCGCTCACCCGCGCGGGGTCGTCGATCCCGTCCGGGACGACGACGTGGACCCGGTCGACGGCGGGGTGGACCGCGCGGCCGCTCCGGTCGGGCCCGCCCACGGACGCCCTCGTCACCGTGGCGGGCGGGGCACGGTGAAGGCGTCCAGGAACCGGTCGCGGAAGGCGTCCATGCGCCACACCGGAGCGGTCGCGCTCGGCAGCAGCCCGTCCTCCCAGCGCCAGGGAGCGATGCGGTCCAGCACCGCGGGGTCGGAGGCGACCACGGAGACGGGCACGTGGTGGCTGGCGTCGGGGCCGCTGACCGTCGTGGCGGGTTGGTGGTCACCGAGCAGGACGAGGACGAGGTCGTCGTCGCGCAGGTTCACGACCCAGGAGATCAGGGCCTCCAGGGAGTACTCGATGGACTGCCCGTAGAGCCGGCGGAGCGTGTCAGGGTCGCGCAGGGCCTCGTCGGGCGACAACCCCCGCGCGGGCATGGGGTCGAAGACGGTGCCGTCGCCGAGCTGGTCCCAGGGCACCATCGTCGGCAGCGGGGTCCACGGGTGGTGCGAGGAGACGAGGTTGATCTCGGCCATCACGGGAGGGTGCCCGGGGCCGAGTTCGAGCTGCTGGAAGGCCGCCAGCGTGTACTGGTCGGGCATCGGGGCGAAGCTGAACGCGGGGCCCCGGTAGCCGAGGCTGTGCCGGTCGTAGAGCTGGTCGTAGTGGTAGAAGGACGTGCCTTGCGGCCACGGCTGGTCGTTGGCGGGAGCGACGTTGACCGTGCGCCAGCCCGCCTCGCCGAAGGCGGCACTGAGGGTGACCCGGTCGCTGGCCATCAGCTGGTCGTAGCGCGGTTGACTGTCGATCCACAGTCCGGACTGCAGGGTCGAGTGGGCGAGCCAGCTGTAGCCGCCGAAGGTGGGGGAGTCGAGGAAGGCGCTGCGCGCCTCGAGTCCGGCCCGGGCCAGCCGGGTGGTGCCGCTGCGCAGGACGGCGGCGACGCCGGGAGCGACGACGGAGTCCTGCACGGCGACCTGCCCGTAGCTCTCGATGAAGGCCACGACGACGTCCTTGCCCTGCAGGCCGGCCAGCAGCTCCGAGGTGACCCGGCCCGCAGCCGGGTCGACCGACCGGCTGGCCGCCTCGAAGCGCTGCTGGTCCCGCACGGCCTCCTCGACGTCACGGCCGTGCGCGATGGCCAGCCCGGCGGTGCTGGTCGAGGCGACCGGGCCCGCCGGGACGAGTTCCAGCGACAGGGCGGCGCAGACCGCCCACACAACGCCCAGGACGGCGAGTCCGCGAGCCGAGCGGCGGCGGTGCCGGGCGGTCACGCTGCTGACCCGGAGCGTCGACCCGACGACGACCGCGACCACCAGCGCGAGGGCGAGCCCGGCCAGGACGAGGACGACGGTGGCGGCGGTGGCTCCGATCGAGTCGCGCACCACCCCGATCGCCGGTCCGAGGAAGCCCCGGTCGAGCACCGGGTTGAACGGGCGCCCGAGCTGCTCGTGGAAACCCAGGTCGAGGAGCTTGACGATGGTGAGCAGGCCCAGCGCGACCCCGGCCGCCGTCGCCAGGACCCGTCTCGGCCGGGGCGGCAGCAGCAGCCCGATCGCGACCAGGCCCAGTCCCTCCAGCGGGATGCGGGCGAACGCGGCCGGGGTGAGCTGGTCGAGACGGGTCGGAGCGACGAGGACGGCCCAGACGACCGCGGCCGCGACCAGCGCGGTGGTGAGCCGCAGGGCCTGACGGGTGCGCCGGCCGGCGCCGGTGCGGTACAGCCAGACGATGCTGCGGCCGAACGACTCGGCCAGCAGCACCAGCGCGACGCCGACCGCGATCATGCCGACCGGGCGGGGCGGCACCCCGGATGCCGCGGCGGTGAGGACGATGCCCTGCACGGCGGCGACGACCTTGCCCCAGTACCGGGGCGGCAGCGGGGCGGCCAGCCACCGGACCGCCCACCCCGCGACCAGCAGCACGTAGCGGGCGACGCCGATGGCCAGCACCCAGCCGCCGTAGTCCCGGGACACCGCGACGCTCAGCACCAGGATCAGGAAGGCGTCGACCTCGCCGTCGAAGCGGGCTCCCAGCGGTGTGGCGGTTCCCGTGCGTCGCGCCACCTGCCCGTCCACGGTGTCCAGGGCGAGCGCCACGGACGCGAGGAGGACCAGCGCGGGAACGTGCAGCGGCCGGACGAAGGCGTCGGCGACGAGCCCCGCGACCCCGGCGCTCAGCAGCGCCCGGCTCAGGGTGACCCAGTCCGGCGGGAGGATCGCCGGCCGTCCGCTGCGGACCCGAGCGCCGACCAGCAGCGCGGTCGCCCCCCAGCCGGCAGCCAGTCCGGCGACCCAGCCGGCCGGGCCGAGGCCGGCAGTCAGGGCGAGGGCTCCGAGCAGGGCCGGCGTGGCCAGGGCCCCGACGATCGCGGCGAGTCGAACCGTACGCACGGCGCCCTCCGCAACGACCTGTCGGTCTCTCGCACTGCACTACGGATCTGCGGTCGCGTCGGTTCAACCGGCGACCACGCTGTTCACGGCACTACCCGGCGACCGGCCCGTGAAGTCGAGCTGATGAGCGATGTACAGCAGCTCGCCGGCGGCCACCTGGCGGCGGCGGACCGCCAGCCAGTCGGCCAGGGCGTCGGGCTCCACCCGGTCGGTCAGCTCATCCTGGATCGTCTGCAGGATGCTCTCCAGGAAGGATGCCTCGCCGTCGGGATACGTGCCGTCCGGGCGCGCGTGCACGACCCAGTCGGACGAGCCCGATGCCAGCGGTGGCGCTCCGGTGGCGCACAGGTGGCCGAAGAGATGGCGACCCGTCCGGCTCTCCCCCGCGGGCCGGCCGTAGCGGACGCGCTCCTCCATGCTGCGGTGGTAGGCGCCCAGGACCTCGTCGTCGCGGGGGTGGTCCGGCTGGAAGATGCTCTCGCCGTCGAAGTTGATCGTGAACCAGTAGACGCCGCCCGGGACCAGCAGCCGGAAGAGCGCGGGCAGGACGGCCGGCACGTCCACGAGATCCAGGAACGCGTTGGCGATCACGACCTCGACCTCCTCCCCGTGCCCGGCCTCGAGGTAGTCGCCCAGCTCGGCTTCCACCAGGCGCACGCGCAGATCGCCCAGGCGCACCCCGTCCGGCAGCGGTTCGGTGGGCAGGCCCCGGGCGGTCGCCCACTCGCCGAGCCACGCGCGGGAATCCCGCAACAGCCGGCGATCGACGTCCAGCAGGGTGTACTCCCCGACGGTCACGACCTGCCACTCCAGCAGGCGGGCCACCATCGTCCCCAGACCGGCGCCGACCTCCAGGACCCGCGCTGGGCCCGGCGGCATCAGGCGGCACAGTTCGGCCAGCACGTGGCGGTTGAGCGCCCGGTCGTCCACGCTCTTCTTCGCCGCCAGGTAGCCGGTGTAGGTGTGGCTCATCGCTTCTCGGCCACCAGCGCGAACTTGCGGACCCGCCCGCAGCCCAGCCAGTCCGTCCACAGCTCGTGGGCCTCGATCAGCTCGGCCAGCGCCTGCGTCCCGATCTGGCGGGCGACCTCGGCCGAGTTCCCGCGCAACGCCTGCACCATCGCCGCCGCCGTCGCGCCATGGGAGGCACTGCACTGCTCCTGCGAGGTCACGGTCAACCCGAACTCGCCCAGCAGTGCCGTCAGCTCCGCCAGCTCGATGAGCCAGACGGTGTCGGCGTCGGGCATCCGGGCCCGTTCTCCCGGGGTGAGCGGCCGGCCCTCCTCGACGGTGAAGGCGAAGCGCCCGCCGGGCTCCAGCACCCGGGCCACCTCACCCACGAGGTCCCGCTTGTCGCGGAACGCGAGCATCGTCTCCAGCAGGAGGACGACCTCGAAGCGGCCGTCCGGCAGCGGCGGGAGGTGCGCCTGCTCGAAGCGGCACGGCAGGTGACCGGCCAGGCCCCGGGCGATGTCGACGGCGCTGTCGGAGTAGTCCAGGCCGAGGTACCGGCAGCCCAGCTCCGCCGCGATCAACCGGCCCGGGCCGCCCACCCCGCAACACAGGTCGAGCACCGACACGCCGGGGCCGACCCCGGCGCGGCGGGCGAGCTGCCGGATCTCGCCGGCCCGCATGAAGCTCTCCTGACCCACGTACTCGCCGGGGGGATAGGCGGCTTCCCTGGCCCGCTGCAGCGCGGCCAGGAACGGAGCGCGCTGGTCCTGTCTCACGGCGCGGCGCCCACGGCGTCGCCCGCCCGGTCGGCACGCGAACGCCGGCCATCGACTCGGTGTGGAGCTGCGCGCATACCGCCTCCGTCACTGCCTGTGCACGAGATCACGGATCGGCGGTGGCAGCGGTTCAGTCGCATCCGGCGGCGGGACCGGCGGATCACGTCGGTGCCTGGCCGAGCAGGGGCAGCACGTGGCCGAGGCCGCGCGGGCCGGTTGCGGCCGGGGGCGGCAGCAGCAGGACGAGGAGCCCGGCGGCAGCTGCCCCGCCGTCGGTCAGCGGGTTGTCGCCGACCATCAGGGTGACCGCTTCCTCGACGCCGAGCTGCGCACAGGCGGTGCGGAAGGTCCGGGGGTCGGGCTTGCAGGTGCCGGTGTCACAGGAGAGCACCACGGCGTCGACCCATCGGTCGAGCCCGAGGAGGGAGAGCGCCGGTCGGAGGTCGAAGCCGGTGTCGCTGAGGATCCCGACCGGGACGCCCCGTTCGTGCAGCCGGCGGAGGGTGGCCGTGGTGTCGGGAAAGGCCTCCCACGACCGGGGGTCGACGGTCAGCTCGTAGAGCGCGCTGCTGAGCCCGGGCGCCAGGTCGTCGGCTCCGCACCGCCGGTAGAGCTCGGTCCAGACGGCGCGGTGACCCTGCGGGGACAGGTCGCGGCCCTTCGCCAGCTCCTCCGGCGTGCCGGCGCCGGCCAGCACCCGGCGCCAGACCGCTGCGGCGGCCGCCGCCTCGACCTGGATCCCGAGTCGCTCGGCGGCGGTGCGGAGCAGTGCGCCGGGCTCGCCGCGCAGCCGGATGAGGGTGTCCCCGGCGTCGAAGAGCACGGCCCGCACCGCCCGGGGTGTCACAGCGCGGCTGTGTAGCCGCCGAACGCAACCGGGTCCTCCCAGACCCGCACGGCCAGCGTCGTCCCGGGCAGCCGGCCGAGCGCCGCGGTCAGCTCGCCGTGCACCCACCGGGCGAACACCTCGACGGTGACCGCCTCCTCGTCCGGCATGAGCAGGTCCAGGTCGGCGCCGTCGAGACGGGCTGCGGTGTCCTGCAGCGCCTGGTTCAGGACGTCGAGGTCGACGACCATGCCGCGCTCGTCGAGGTCGTCCCGGCGGGCGACGACGTCGAGCCTGTAGTCGTGGGAGTGACGTTCGCCCTCCGGCGGCGGCATGCCCGGCATGATGTGGAAGGCGCGCACCTCGACTGCGGTCCCGGTCTCGTACATGGCGCTATGGATAGCGCAGGTCGACGTGGAGGACATCCGGAACGCGGCGGTCCAGTGCGTCGTACGCGGCGGCGGCGTCGTCGAACTCCATCTCGGTCGTGGCCAGGGCCGAGAGGGGGAGGTCCCCGAGCAGTGCGGTGGCCATCTGACGACGGCGGGTGACGTCCCAGCGGTCCGAGAGCGTCGCCGGGATGGTCGACACCTGGCTGCTCCGGATGGTCAGCCGGCGCCGGTGGAACGCCCCGCCCAGGGGCAGGCACACCTCCTGCTGGCCGTACCACGAGCCGACGAGCGCAGTCCCCTCGTGCGCCAGCAGCTGCAGCGCGTCGGCGAGTGCGGTGGGAGCGCCGGAGAGCTCGAGGAGGAGGGGCACCCCGTCGGAGGGGAGCCGGGCCGGGAGCTCCTCCGGTGGCGCGGCGGGGACGCCGAGGGAGTCGGCGATGTCCCGTCGTTCGCGGAGCGGGTCGCTGGCCAGCACGTTCGCCCCGGCCCGCTGGAGGAGCAGCGCGGTGATGAGCCCGACAGCGCCGAGGCCGAGCACGGCCACGGTCTCGTGCGCCACGTGACCGGCGTCGAGGCTCAGCTGCAACCCCGTCTCCACGAGCGGGAACAGCGTCGCCGACCGTGGGTCCGCGCCGGCCGGGAGCACGACGACGTCGTCCTCGGACACCACGAACCGGTCCTGGTGCGGGTGGAACGCGAACACCAGCGTTCCGGGGGAGAGGGAGCCGGTCGAGCTCTCGACCCGGCCCACGCAGCTGTAGCCGTACGGGAACGGGTAGCGGAAGGTGCCGCCCAGCGACCCGATCCGTTCGTCGAGCGGGAGGTCGGGGTCCAGGAGCCCGCGGTAGCAGAGCAGCTCCGTGCCGCTGCTGATCCCCGAGCGCAGGGTGCGGACCAGCAGCTGGCCGGGACCGGGTGGCGGGACCTCGACCGAGGTCGTCCGCACCTGCCGGGGGGCGACGAACACCAGACGGCGAGCCTGCACTGCGGTCGACCTCCGCGTTCTCCGGGCGGCACCTGTCGGCCGCGCGACGGTAGCGTGCGGGCCCGATCCGTGCGAGCGAGGAGTCCGTCGATGACTGCTTCACCGTCAGAGGACGGGACGAGGCCCCGCGAGGTGGCGGTCGCCACCATCCCGACGTCGTACGGCGAGTTCCAGGCACGGGCGTTCGAGAGCCCGTCCGGACACGTGCACCTCGCCCTCGTCTGCGGCGACCTCGGGGACGGCGGATCGGTCCTGACCAGGCTGCACTCGGAGTGCCTCACCGGCGACGCGCTCGGGTCCCTGCGCTGCGACTGCGGCGTGCAGCTGCGGACCGCGCTGCGCACCGTCGCGGCCGAGGGCCGGGGCATCGTGCTGTACCTGAACGGGCACGAGGGCCGCGGCATCGGCCTGGTCAACAAGCTGCGGGCCTACGTCCAGCAGGACGCCGGCGCCGACACCGTCGAGGCCAACCTGCGGCTCGGCCTGGAGGCGGACCTGCGCGACTACGCGGACGCGGCCGCCGTCCTGGAGACCCTCGGCGTCCGGACCGTGCGACTGCTGTCCAACAACCCCGCGAAGCTGCACGGCCTGCGACGCAACGGGATCGCCGTGGAGTCCATCCGACCGCTGCGGACCGCCGCCCACCCGCGCAACCGCGCCTACCTGGAGACGAAACAGGCCCGGTTCGGGCACCTGCGTCCGGGCGGCACCGGGCTCGACGAGCTGCCGGCCGCCCCGGTGGACGTCGCTGATCTCCTCGGGTCGCTGCGCCCGCGTGCCGACCGCCCCCACGTCGTGCTGAAGTACGCCCAGACCCTCGACGGACGGATCGCCACGTACACCGGGGACGCGAAGTGGATCAGCGGCGAGCCGGAACGCCGGGTGGCCCACGCCATGCGGGCGGGCTGCGACGCGGTGCTCGTGGGGGCCGGCACCCTGCTGCAGGACGATCCTCAGCTCACCGTGCGCATGGTCCCCGGCGCGTCGCCGATGCGGGTGGTGCTCGACTCCACCCTGCGCACGCCGCCGACGGCCAAGGTGCTGTCGGACGACGCCGCCACACTGATCCTCTGCCGGCCCGATGCCGACCCGGCCCGCCGCCAGGAGCTGACGGCGGCGGGCGTCGTGGTGCGGGACGTGGCCGCGGGGCCCGACGGGTTGCAGATCGACCAGGTGCTGCACCTGCTGCGCTCGCTCGGGATCGCGTCCCTCCTCGTCGAGGGCGGGGGGCGGGTGATCACGTCCCTGCTCCGTGCCTCCGCCGTCGACCGGGTGGTGGTGTCGGTGTCACCGCGGATCATCGGTGCGGGTGTCGAGGCGGTGGGCCCGCTCGGGACCGCCCGCGTCGCCGAGGGCATCCGGCTGGTCAACCGGTCGGTGCACCTCGCCGGTGACGACATCCTGCTCGGGTTCGACGTCGCCGACGCACCGGCCGCCACCGTCCCCTGAGCGGGTCCGTGCGTCTCGAGATCCGCTCAACCGACTGCAGCGCCGAACCACCGGGGCAGGTGGTCGAGCAGCTCCCTCTGGTCCTCACCGACCCACGCCACGTGACCGTCCGGCCGCACCAGCGCCGCGGCGACGTCGAGTTCCTCGCTGACGTCGACGACGTGGTCGACCCGGTCGGCCCAGCCCGCCACCGAGAGCCGGCCGGTCTGGTCGAGCAGGAGTCCCCGGCCGCCGTGCATGAGCTCGTAGAGGCGCCCCCGCTCCAGCCTCACGTCGCGCAGCCGCCGGCCGAGCAGCTCGTGCGTCTCGCCGAGGTCGTATCGGACGCCGATGGCGGTGTTCTTCTCGACCAGGTACCGGTTGACCTCGTCGATGTCCATCAGCTCCGACAGCAGCCGGCGCACCGCCCGGGGACCCGGTTCGGTGGACAGCAGGTGCATGTGTGCGCGGGTGGTGTCCAGCACCTCGGCGGCCACCGGGTGCCGTTCGGTGTGGTAGCTGTCCAGCAGCCCCTCCGGTGCCCAGCCGTCGACCTCGGCGGCCAGTTTCCAGCCGAGGTTGAAGGCGTCCTGGATCCCGAGGTTGAGCCCCTGCCCGCCGGCCGGCGGGTGGATGTGCGCCGCGTCGCCGGCCAGCAGCACCCGGCCTGCCCGGTAGCGATCGGCCAACCGGGTGGCATCGCCGAACCGGGAGAGCCAGCGCGGTGAGTGCACGCCGAAGTCGGTGCCGGCGAACACCCGCAGCTGCTGCTTGACGTCGTCGAGGGTCGGCGTGACCGAGCGGTCCTCGACCACGCCCTCGGCGGGCACCAGCACGCGGTGCGCTCCCTCCCCGACGGGCGCCAGGCCGAACCGGAGTTCGGTCCTGCGGACCTCGGCCACGACCGCCGCCAGCTCCTCCGGAGGGACTGCCACCTCCATCTCACCCAGCAGCAGCTCGACCGTGGCGGGCTCCCCGGGGAAGGCGATCCCCGCCAGTTTGCGCACCACACTGCGGCCGCCGTCGCAGCCGACGAGGTGGTGCGAGCGCAGCTGCGTGCCGTCGGCCAGCTCGGCGGTCGCCGCGTGGTGGTCCTGGCTCAGCCCGACCACCTCGCAGCCGCGCCGGATCTCGACGCCGACCTCGAGGGCGTGCTCGGTCAACAGGCGCTCGACGACCGGCTGCGGGATGCCGAGGGTGTAGGGGTGCGCCGTGTCCAGCCGGGCCGGAGGCGGCTTGGCGATGCCGGCGAAACCGCCCAGCGGGTGCTTCGTGCCGAGCGCGAGGAACCGCTCCAGCAGACCCCGTTGATCCAGGACCTCGATGCTGCGCACGTGCAGACCGAGCGCGCGGATGGCCTCGGTCGGCTCCGTGTCCTTCTCCAGCACGACCACGTGCACGCCGTGCAGCCGCAACTCGCCGGCCAGCATCAGGCCGGTGGGTCCACCACCGACGACGGTCACGTCGAAGTCCACCGGTGTCTCCCTCCCTCGTCGCTCCGGCCGGGGACTCTGCTGCACAACCAGGGGCTTGCCGCAAGCCCCCGGGTGCGTGCGAACCTGCGGTGGGAGGGACGACGCTGCTCGGGCCCGCAAGAGCGCGGGTCATGGCAGCGGCCCGGAGCTGCGGGATCACTGTCCCGGGACGGTGAGGACCCGGACCAGGTCTCCCGGACGGCGCAGCCGCACCAGCGCGTCCGGCGTATCGGCCAGGCCCACCCGCTCGCTGACCAGGTCCTGCACGGGCAACCGCGGGCCGACCACGTCACTGACGGCGGCCCGGAAGTCGGGGTAGGTGAAGGCGCAGCTGCCGGTGAGGTGCAGCCCGCCGGCCACGAGCCCCAGCAGCTCGACCCGCGCCGTCTCGTCGGTCAGGGCGACTTCGACGCAGGTCCCGCCGGAGGCGAGGACGTCCAGTGACTCGGCGATCGCCCCGGGCGCGGCGGAGCACTCGAGGACGGCGTCGAAGCGGCGGCCGGTGCTCGCGACGTACTCGCGCACCGACGTCTCGCGGGTGTCGAGCACGACGTCGGCGCCGGCGGCCCGCGCGGCCGCCCGTCGTCCCGGCGACCGGCCCGCACCCACGACCAGGCTGACCCCGGCTCCCTTCAGGGCCATGACGGCGTTGAGGCCGATCGTGCCGACCCCGTAGACGAGCGCGGCGTCGCCGGGGCCGACACCGGCGAGGCCCACCGCGTGCGCCGCGACGGCCAGCGGCTCCGCGTGGGCGCCCCACTCCACCGGCACGTCCTCGGGCAGCGGCACGAGCTGGCCGGCCGGGACGGCGGCGAACTGGGCGTAGCCGCCCGGCGCGGTGATCCCGAGGTTCGGCAGGTGGCAGCGGAAGGGCAGCCCGCGGCGACACTCCCGGCAGGTGCCGCAGGAGCCGAGGGGGTTCACCGAGACGGGCTGACCGACCCGCCAGCCGGAGGCCTGGCCACCCACCTCGACGATGCGCCCGCCGAACTCGTGGCCGAGGATCTGCCCCTCCACGGTCAGCCCGCGCTCGACGGCGTGGACGTCCGAGCCGCAGAGCCCGCAGGCGGCCACCTCGACCACCACGCCGTCGGGAGCGGGCACCGGGTCGGGGACCTCGGCGACCTCGGTGCCGCCCGGGACGCAGACGACAGCCTTCACCGTGGCGCCGCCGTCGTCGTCACTCGAGCCGGGCGCGGGCCTTCGCGGCCACGGCGGGCACGGTCAGGCCGTAGTGCTGGTACAGCTCGGCCGGGACGCCGACCGCGAGGTCCTCGTCCGGCAGTGTCACGCTGCCGAGCCGGGCGGTGACACCGGCCCGCCCCACCGCCTCGGCCACCGAAGCGGTCAGCCCGCCGATGGCGTCGTGGTCCTGTGCGGACTCGCATCGAGTCTCCTCCGCTGACGGTGTGACGCCGGCCACCTCCGGTCGTCACCGACAGGATGGTCGCCCCGAGTTCTCCACCGGGGGGACGGGCAGCGACGCCGACGAAGCGCTGACGGCCGCGGGGCCGAGGGGTCAGGCGCTGTCGGCGTCCACGGGTTCGTCCGGCGCGTCATCGACCTCCAGCTCGCGAACGCGGGCGAGGAGCCGGCGCAGCAGCTGGTTCAGCTGGGTGACCTCCTGCGCCGACAGGTCGGCGAGGATGATCTCCTGGCCGCGCATCGAGATCGGCAGCATCGCGTCGTGCATCTGGGTGCCGTCGGCCGTCAGGTACAGGTGCCGGGACCGGCCGGTGTCCTCGGCCTGCACGATGAGCCCGCGCGCGGTGAGCACGTTCACGCTCTTGGAGACGATCGCCTTGTTCATCGCGATGAACTCGGAGATCTCGCTTGCGGTCACGCCCGGCCGGACGCCGATGGCGGCGATGACGCGCCAGTCGTTGGTGCCCAGTCCGAACCGGGAGCGCAGCGCGCGCGATTCGCGATACACGAGGCTGTTCGAGAGGAGGGACAGCAGGCGCGGGGTGAAGTTCTCGCTGTCGATCACGGTCGGCATGGGGGTGCGGACGGCTTCGGGCGGCAGCTCCATCGTCGAGTCCTTCATCGGGGCGGCATGAGGCGTTGCCTCGAGTCTCGCGGACCCGGCCTCCCGTCGTCCGCGGGACCGGCGGGGGAACACCCGCCGGCCCCGCGGACGGCGTCGCTCAGGCCGATGCCTCGGCCTGAGCGGTGGAGTCCGCAGGGTGCGCGATCGAGCGGGTGTCCTGGAAGGCGCGGACGCCCTCGATGCCCTGCTCGCGGCCCATGCCCGAGGCCTTCATGCCGCCGAAGGGCGCGCGCAGGTCGAGCCGCGCGGCGCCGTGGTCGTTGACCCACACGTAGCCGCACTCCAGCTGGCCGCCGAGCCGGGTGGCGGTGTCGGTGTCCGCGGTCCACACCGAGGCGCACAGGCCGGCCCACGTGTCGTTGGCCAGCCGTACGGCCTCGGCGTCGTCGTCGAACGGGATCACCGGGATCACCGGTCCGAACTGCTCCTGGGTCACCACACGCAGCGACGGGTCGGGGTCCACCACGATGGCCGGACGCAGGAAGTTCCCGCCGGCGAGCTCGCCCTCGGGCAGCCGGCCGAACTCCAGCACCGTCGCGCCGGAGGCCTTCGCCTCCTCGATGATCTCCGAGACGAATGCCTTCTGCGCGGGCTGGTGGAGGGGGCCCATGGTGGTGCCCTCGGCGAGGCCGTGGCCGAGGACGACCTTCTCCAGCCGCGCGGTCAGCCCGGACACGAGCTCGTCCTTCCGCGACCGGTGCACGTACACCCGCTTGGCGTTCATGCAGATCTGGCCCGTGGTGTCGAAGATGGCCCCGAACAGCCGGTCCAGGTGGTCGTCGTCGAGGACGGCGTCCTCGCGGACGATCGCGGCGTCGTTGCCGCCCAGCTCCAGGGTGACCCGGGTGAGGCTGCGCGCGGCCATCTCCATGATCCGCTTGCCGCCGTTGACGCTGCCGGTGAAACAGACCTTCGCGACGTCGGGGTTGTCGATCAGGCCGGCCATCTCGCTGTCCCGGCCGGTCACCACGTTGAGCACGCCCGGGGGGAGCTTCTCGGCGACGCGCTGCACCAGGCGCGTGGTCGCCAGCGGCGTCGACGGCGGGGGCTTGACGATCACCGTGTTCCCGGCCAGCAGCGCGTGCGGCAGCGACGCGGCGAGGATCGCGATCGGCCAGTTGAACGGCACGATCACCGTCACCACACCGATGGGCTGGTAGGCGACGGTGGTCTCGACCGCGATCCCCGGGGCGGGCGGCAGCACCTTCGTCTGCTCCACCTCGTCGGCGAGCGAGAGCGCGAGCTGCCACCGGATCTCGAAGACCAGCGCGTCGATCCAGGACTCCATGCGGATCTTGCCGTTCTCCAGGGAGAGGATCCGCGCGTCCTCGTCGCGCTCGTCGGCGATGCCCTCGATGGCGGCGGCCATCCGGGCCGCCCGCTCCGAGGCGGACAGGGCCGCCCACGCCGGGTAGGCCGACCTGGCCGCCGCCACGGCGTCCGCGACGTCCTCCTCGGTCGCCGCGGCCGCGTGACCGACGACCACGCCGGGCTTGGCCGGGTCGACGACCTCGAGCGTGTCCGTCGTCGATCGCTCCTGCCCGCCGATGTAGAGCCCCGTCGTCACCGGAGCCGTCGTGTTGACCGTGCTCGTCATGCGGATCGCCACCTCTGTGTGTGTTCCGTCTGCCGCGGGTACCGGATGGCACCGTGGCCCTGCGCAGTCCGCGCCGGGAGGCCGGTTGGTGCCCCGGGGCGGGTCGGTCGAGGTCACGCACCAGCGAGTCGGTGACCGGGAGAAGCCCCCGTCGTCCGGGGCGGTGCGTGACCTGGGGGCGCCGTTCGCCGTCCCCTCGGGGGCCGCCGGCGCTGCCATGAGTATGGGCGGATCGGCGTTCACATGTAAACCGACTCAGGTGTTTACATGTAAATCGGGAGTCGCTACTGTGGCGCCCGTCACCAGCACCGCGGGCACCGGCCCGGGGCGGATGACCAGTCGAGGCAACGAGAACGACCGGCCGTGTCCGGTTCTCACTCGCATCACACGTGGAGGTACCAGTGAAGGACGATGCCGTCTGGCTGGAGGGCGAGCGCCCCTCCGTCGAGGAGCTGGAGGAGCGGGCCTACGAGCTCCGGTCCAAGCTGCTCCACCTGTGCGGCACCTACGAGGGCGCCGTGCACATCGGTGGTGACCTCTCCGCCGCGGACATCTTCACCGCGCTCTTCCACTACGGGCTGCGCGTGGACCCGCACGACATCAGCAACCCGCGCCGCGACCGGTTCCTGCTGAGCAAGGGGCACGCGGCGGTGTGCATGTACATCGCCATGTCGATGCGCGGCTTCTTCTCCTACGAGGGGATCGTCGACACCTACGGGCAGCTCGACAGCGCCTACGGCATGCACCCGTGCAAGGTGCAGCTGCCCGGCGTCGAGGCGTCCACCGGCTCGCTCGGGCACGGCCTCCCGCTCGCGGTGGGCATGGCGCTCAGCGGCCGGCACCGCGGCGAGGACCACCGCGTCGTCTGCCTGCTCGGCGACGGCGAGACCGGCGAGGGCTCCGTCTGGGAGGCCGCGATGGCCGCCCGCAGCAACGAGCTCGGCAATCTGGTGGCCTTCGTCGACCGGAACCGCCAGCTCATGACCAGCCACGCGGAGGAGCGCATCGCCTTCGAGCCCTACCCCGACAAGTGGCGGGCCTTCGGCTGGAACGTCGTCGAGATCGACGGCCACGACATGGCCTCCCTCGTCAAGGCCATCGACGACCTGCCGTCGCCCGACAGCGACCGCCCGACGGTGGTCATCTGCGAGACGGTCAAGGGCAAGGGCGTGGACTTCATGGAGCGCAATCTCGCCTGGCACGCCGGCTCCCTCGGCGCCGAGGACCTCAAGCGAGCACTGGCCGCCCTCGAGGCGTCACGAGAGAAGGAGACGGTCTGATGCCGGTCACGTTCACGTTCGGCGAGATGCTGTCGGCCCGGTCGGTGATCGGGTCCACCCTGGCCGAGCTCGGCAAGACCCACGACAACCTGTGGGTGCTCACTCCCGACATCGGCGCGACGCTGGTGGAGTTCCAGGACACGTTCCCGGACCGCTTCCTCGACGTCGGCCTCGCGGAGCAGGTGTGCGTCGGCATCGCCGCCGGCCTCGCCTACGACGGCAACATCCCGGTCGTGTCCGGCATGCTGCCCTTCCTGAGCATGCGGGCCCTGGAGCAGATCCGCACCGACGTCTGCTACCCCAATCTGCCGGTCAAGATCATCGGGACGCACGGCGGTCTGGTGGGCAACGGCGGGTCGACCCACTACGCGGTCGAGGACCTCGCCCTCATGTGTGCCCTCACCAACATGACCGTCACCTCGATCGGTGACCCCGCGATGGTCGGCGAGATCCTGCGCCAGTCGATGACCATGCCGGGGCCGATCTACATCCGGCTCGCCGTCGGCAAGAAGGACAAGGTCCTCTACGAGGAGGGCGAGCACGACGTGCGGATCGGCAAGGGGATCATCGCCCGCGAGGGCACCGACGCCACGATCTTCACGCACGGCACGACCGTGGCGCAGGCGCTCCAGGCGGCGGACGAGCTCGCCGAGGACGGCCGGTCGGTGCGGGTGGTCGACATGTTCACGCTGAAGCCGATCGACGAGGCACTGATCGCCCAGTGCGCCGACGAGACCGGCGGCCGGTTCGTGGTCCTCGAGGACCACCTCGCCTATGGCGGGCTCGCCACCCGGGTCGCCGACGTCGTCGCCGACCGCGGCATCGGCCTCACCGCCTTCGAGCGGCTCGGGATCCCGCAGGTCTACGCCGGCTTCGGCGACGACGAGGAACTGCGCAACAAGCACGGCTACGGCCTCGCGGCGACCGTGGCGGCCACCCGCCGGGTCATCGCGCACAAGGCCTGACCTCCCATCCCCTCGACCAGCGCTCGACGGAGAGACGAATGAGAACAGTCGCGGTCACCAAGATCGGCAGTCTGCGCGACCCGGACGAGTCCGCCCGGGGCCGGATCGGCATCGTCGAGCTGCCCGAGCACCCGCTCGGCCCGGAGGACGTCCGCATCCGGATCGCCTACTCGGCGATCTGCGGGTCGGACCCGCACCTGGCCGAGGGGTTCTTCGGCACCGATGTGCCGATCGGCCTCGGCCACGAGCTCTCCGGCGTCGTCGAGGCGGTGGGGGACGGCGTCCGGACGGGGATCCGGGTCGGCGACCGCATCGCCGGCAACTTCCTCCGGTTCTGCGGGAGCTGCGGACCGTGCCGGGACGGCCGCCAGCAGTTCTGCGAGTTCATCCAGGACTACAACCGCCCCGGCATGGCCGAGACGGTGACCTGGCACGAGTCGCAGGTCTACAAGCTGCCGGACTCGGTCAGCCTCCGGCGCGGCTGCCTGCTCGAGCCCACCTCCGTCGCCGTCCGCATCGCGGACAAGTCCGGGATGCGCGTCGGTGACCGCGTCGCGATCTGCGGCGGCGGTCCGATCGGGCAGCTCGCGCTGCAGGTCATGCGGCTGCACGGGGCCACCTCGCTCACCCTCATCGAGCCGATCGCCGAGCGCCGCGAGATGGCCCTGGCCGCCGGCGCGCAGCACGTGATCGACCCGGTCGAGGAGGACCAGGAGGCGCGGACGGCCGAGATCACCGGGGGCCGCGGTTTCGACGTGGTCATCGACGCCTCCGGCTCGACGCGAGCGGTCCGCGGGCTGCTGGACATCGCGGCCAAGGGCGGCACCGTCGTCTACGGGGCGATGTACCCGCACGACTTCGAGATGCCGCTGAACCTCTCGGACTTCCTCTACCTCAAGGAACTCACCCTCACCGGCGTCTTCGTCTCGCCCTACGCCTTCCCCCGGGCGGTCCAGTTGCTGCCGCTGCTGGACCTCGACGCCCTGACGGAGACCGCGTTCCCGTTCGACCAGGCCGTCGAGGCCTTCGCCGCGCACGTCAGCGGCAAGCACCCGAAGGTCCTCATCCGGTGCAACGACGTCGACGAGGCGCAGCGGTGAGCACGGCCGTGCGGCCCAGCGTCGTCGACGCGCCGCCGGCACTCGAGGCGGTCGGCATCGAGAAGCACTTCGACGGCGTCTACGCCCTCAGCGGTGCGCGGCTGTCGGTCCAGCCGGGGGAGATCCATGCCCTCCTCGGCGAGAACGGCGCCGGGAAGTCGACGCTCATCAAGATCGTGACTGGCCTCTACGCGCCGGACGAGGGGGAGATCCGGCGCAACGGGGAGACGGTCCACTTCTCCACCGTGCGCGCGGCGCACGGCGCGGGGGTCGTCGCGCTCTACCAGGAGCTGTCGATCATCCCGACGATCAGCGTGGCCGAGAACATCCTGCTGGGGGAGGAGACCCCGAGCCGCGGGGGCGTCGTCAACTGGGGGCAGCTGAACAAGCGGGCGGGCGAGCAGCTGGCCCGGCTCAACCAGCGGATCTCGCTGCGCAAGCTCGCCGGCGAGCTCTCGCCGGTCCAGCAGACGATGGTCGCCGTCGCCCGGGCGCTGGCCACGGATGCCCGCGTGCTGATCCTGGACGAACCGACGGCGTCGCTGACCGACACCGAGATCGTCGACCTCTTCGCCGTGCTCCGCCGGCTGCGGGACGAGGGCGTGGCGATCGTCTACGTGTCGCACCGCCTCGAAGAGGTGTTCGAGCTCTGCGACCGGCTCACCGTCATGCGCAACGGCGAGACGATCGTCACCAGGTCGATCGCGGAGACGAACATCGACGAGGTCATCTCCACCATGGTGGGGCGCCCGCACGGCCTGATGTACCCGGAGCGGGACACCGCCACGACGGACGTGGTGCTGGCGGTCCGCGGCCTCACCGGCTCCCGCGTCAAGGACGTGTCGCTCCAGGCGCACGCGGGCGAGGTGCTCGGCATCGGCGGGCTGGCCGGGTCCGGTCGCAGCGAGCTGCTCCGGCTGCTGGCGGGGGCGCAGAAGCGGGCGTCGGGCGAGGTCACCGTCGCCGGCACCGCCCTCACCCACGCGGTCGGGGTCGGTCACGCGCTGGAGGCGGGCATGGCGTTGGTCCCCGAGGAGCGGCGCAGCCAGGGGGTCATCCTCCACAACTCCATCCAGGACAACATCGCGGTCGCCAACATCCCCACCGTCAGCCGGGCGGGGTTGGTGAACAACCGTGCCATCGCGAAGATCGCGCGCGCGGCGCTCGGCGACCTGCAGATCAAGGCCCGGGGGCCGCGCCAGCCGGTCGGCCAGCTGTCGGGGGGCAACCAGCAGAAGGTGGTCCTGGCCAAGATGCTGGCCCGCAAGCCGAAGGTGCTCCTCATGGACGAGCCGACGCGCGGCATCGACGTCGGCACCAAGGCGGAGATCTACCGCCTCATCCGCCGGCTCGCGGCGAACGGCACCACGGTCATCGCGGTGAGCTCCGAGCTGCCCGAGCTGATCGGCATGTCCGACCGGATCCTGATCATGCACGAGGGCCGCGTCTCCGGTGAGGTCCAGGCCGCGGACGCCGACGAAGAGAACCTCCTCACCTACGCCTACGGAAGGACCGCCTGACATGGCCCAGACCGAAGCGCCCCCGGTGGTGGCGCCCGCGGCGTCGTCCGAGCGCACACCCTTCAGGCAACTGCTGTGGCAGGGCGGGACGCTGCTCGCCCTCGTCGCGCTCATCATCCTGTTCGGCGCGCTGCAGCCCGATGCCTTCCTGAGCTTCGGCAACGTGCGGAACATCCTGGCGCAGATCGCGATCCTCGCGATCATCGCGTCGGCGCAGACGGTGGTCATGGTCGTCGGCGACTTCGACCTGTCGGTCGGCGTGACCGCCACCCTCGCCGGCGCGTCCGCCGCCGCGCTGATGATCGAGGGCTGGTCCATCCCGCTGGCCATCGTGGCGGCGTTGGTCGTCGGCACGCTGGTCGGCGTGGTGAACGGGATCCTCGTCGCCTACATGAACCTGTCCGCGTTCGTCGCGACGCTGGCGACGCTCACCGCCGTCGGCGGTCTCGCGTTCATCGTCACGGACGGGACCACGCTCTTCGGCATGCCGGAGAGCTTCGAGGTGATCGGGCAGGCCCGGCCGCTCGGCCTCCCGTTGCCGATCTTCTTCGCCGTGGCCGTCTGCGTGATCGTCTGGCTGGTCCTGAAGTTCACGACGCTCGGCCGGCGGTGGTACGCCGTGGGCGGCAGCGCGGAGGTGGCCCGGCTCTCCGGTGTGAACGTACGACTGGCGAGGTTCCTCGCCTTCACGGTCGCGGGGTTCGTGTCGGCGATCGGCGGGGTCATCCTCGTCAGCCGCCTGGCGAGCGCGAGCGCGACGAGCGCGAACAACTACATGCTGCTCGCCGTCGCCGCCGTCTTCCTCGGCATGACGGTCGTCCGGTCGGGAGCGGCGAACGTGGGCGGCACGCTGGTGGGCGTCGGGATCATCGGCGTGATGAGCAACGGGCTCAACATCATCGGCGTCAGCGCCTACTTCCAGCAGGTCTTCACCGGCCTGATCATCATCGCCGCGGTCACGCTGTCGGCGCTCAAGTCACGCACCCACTGACAGGACCTCGTCCTCCCCACCCCTCGGGCTCGAGGGGTCGGGACGGGGCCGACTCCTCCTTCCCGCGACCCCCAGCGCCTGCTCCGGTCGCCCGTGACGGGGCTCGCCCGCCTCGCCACCTCCAGCAGTACTCACTCACACACAGGAGTAGATGATGCGTAGAAGTTTCTCCACGGTCGTCGGCCTGGGGGTCGCCTCGGCCCTCGTCCTGGCCGGTTGCTCGGATTCGGGCGGCGAGGGCGGTGGCGGCGAGGACACCTTCAGCGTGGCCGCGTTCACCGCCGGCTACGGCACGCCGGTCGGCAAGTCGACGCTGGACGCCTTCGTGGAGCGGGGCGAGGAGCTGGGCTGGGACGTCACCCTCTACACCAGCGACTTCGACTACGACAAGATCAACACCGACATGCAGTCGGCGATCACGCAGGGCGTGGACGCCATCCTCGCCGGCTTCCCGGACCCCCGCCAGATCCAGCCCATGGTCGCCGCCGCGCAGGAGGCGGACATCCCGATCTTCTCGATCGACGGCGGCGTGGAGCCGAACCCCGACTTCGTCGTCGACGTCACGACCGACCAGCAGCAGATCGCCGACCTCACGGTCGGGGCGCTCGAGGAGGCGATGGGCGGCCTCCAGGGCAAGGACGTGATGGTCATCGGTCACGACCCGCACGTCGGGATCAGCACGCGCAGCGCCATGGCCGTAGAACTGCTGGAGGCCGGCGGTGCCACCATCGCCGGTGGCGAGATCCGCCAGGTCCTGGCGCCCGGCACCTCCCAGGAGGAGGCGCTGAAGTTCGTCACCGACTACCTGCAGGCCAACCCCGAGGGCCTCGACGGCGTGTGGGTCGGCTGGGACCACGCCGCCGTCGGCGCCGCCCAGGCGATCACCGAGGCCGGTCGTGACGACATCTTCGTGACCGGCGTCGACGCCGTCGGCATCGCCCTGGCCGAGATCGAGAAGAACGGTCCGTTCTACGCGACCGTCGTCCAGGACTGGCCGGCCGTGCTCGACGAGGTCATGGGTTACATGGAGACCTACGCCGACAGCGGTGAGCTGCCGGAGGAGAACTTCGTCGAGACCGAGGTCACCCTCGTCGACCGCAACAACGTCGCCGACGTCGAGCCGACCGACGCCTGAGCCGTCTGCGGGGGCGGGCGACGTCCCGCCCCCGCATCGGCCCCGGTTGCACCCCCAACCCCACCGAGGAAGGAACACCATGCGCTTGGCAGGCAAGGTCGCGATCATCACCGGCGGTGCCAGTGGCATCGGCCTGGCGACGGTCCAGAAGTTCGTCCGTGAGGGCGCCAAGGTCGTCGTGGCCGACATCGACCTCGAGCGGGCCGAGAAGGTCGTCGCCGAGCTCGAGGCCGACGGCCACCCAGGTGCCGCCGCGGCGGCCCGGGTCGACGTCTCGGAGTACAGCCAGGTCGAAGCGGTCGTGCAGCGCGCGGTCGAGGTCTTCGGCAAGCTCGACGTGATCTTCAACAACGCGGGCATCGCCGGCGGCAAGCCGCTGCTCGAGCACGACCCGGCCGTCGACTACGCGCCGATGATCCGCGTGGACCAGGACGGCGTGTACTACGGGATCCTCGCCGCCGGCCGCCAGTTCAAGGCGCAGGGCACCCCGGGCGTCATCATCAACACCTCGTCGATCTACGGGGAGCAGGCGGCCGAGCTGGCCTTCTCCTACAGCGCCGCGAAGGCCGCCGTCATCTCCTTCACCCGGTCGGCGGCCTACGAGCTGGCCGAGCACGGCATCCGGGTCGTCGCGATCACCCCCGGCCGCGTCGGCACCGCGATCATCAACAAGTTCTCCGACGAGCTGAAGCGGACCTTCGCCTCCGAGCAGCTGCGCAACGTGATGACCGAGCCCGACGAGATCGCGAACGTCGTCGCGTTCCTGGCCTCCGACGAGGCCAACGTCATCAACGGCACCGTCGTGCACGTGGACGACGGCTACTCGGTGTTCAAGCAGCGCCTCGACCTGCCGGTCTTCTGAGTGGCCGTCGTGCCCGTCGACGTCGCCTGCCACCTGAACGTCCTGGTTCCGGACCTCGACGAGCCCGGGCTGACCCGGGCCCTCGGCGACCTGGCCGACCTCGGGTACTCCTCCGTCGTCCTGCCGCCGATCGACCCGGCGAGCGCTCCGCTCGCGGAGTGGGCCGCGCTCTTCCGTGAGCACGGCCTCTCGCCGATCACACTCGCCGGCCAGGCGCCCGGCGCGGACGTGTCCTCCGCCGACCCGGACGAGCAGGAGCGCGGAGCGGCCGCGCTGCGCGAGGTGGTCGAGGCCACCGTCGCCCTCGGCGGCGACCAGATGAACGGCGTCTCGTACGGGCTGTTCGGGCGGGCGGCGACGGCGTCGTCACGGGAGGCCTTCGAGCGGTCGGCGGCGCACCTGGGCAAGGTCGCCGACCACGCCCACGAGCGGGGCGTGACGATGACCTTCGAGGTGCTCAACCGGTACGAGACCGCCATGGTCAACACCGCGCAGCAGGCGCTCGACCTCGTCGCCGCCAGCGGGTCCGAGCACCTCCGGGTGCACCTCGACACCTTCCACATGGCGGTCGAGGAGGCCGACATGCTGGGCGCGGTCCGGTCCGCGGTGCCCGTGCTGGGGTACCTCGAGCTGGGCCAGTCCGGCCGCGGTCCCCTCGGGTCGGGCGCGGTCGACGCGGCCGCGGTCGTCCGCACGGCGATCGCGGCCGGCTACCGGGGGCGGATCGGCCTGGAGGCCTTCTCGCGGTCGGTGCTGTCACCGGTGGCGACCGAGATCCTCGCCATCTGGCGGGACACCTACACCGACGGCCGCGCCGTGGCCGCGGAGGCCATCGACATCGTCCGCAGGGCCGAGGCCGAGGCCGCGGCGGGGCCGCCGGACGACACCGCCTCCGCACTGCTGCGCTGAGGCCGACGGATCGCGGCGGGGGCGGGCGGAGTCGCGGCGACCCTCTCGCTCCTGCCGCGCGGCACCCGCGCGAGCACGTTGCGCAGGACGTGCACCCGGCCACGGCCAGAGTTCCCGGGGCATCACCCGGGAGGACACCCGTACGCCCACCCCCAGCGAGTCGCGATGTCTACGACGAATGTCGCGGGGCGGCTGCGTCGAAGCGCCGCACGAGTGCCGTCATCGGTGTGATCCGTTGCACTTCTCCGGCTCCTAGGCTGCTGCGGTAGGTCCTTCGGGCCACTTCATCGGCCACTCATCAGGCCACCTGTCTCCGCTCACTCATCGAAGGGGTCGCTGCCATGACCCGGACCGTTCCCGAGACCACCGCCGGCCCCGCTGTCGCGGGCGCCCCGCCGGCGCGCTCGTTCCCGCTGCGGCAGTGGTGGGTCGCCGCGCTGGGGGACGAGGTGGGCCGGACGATGATCCAGCGCTGGATCTGCGGCGCTCCGGTCGTGCTGTACCGCACGCAGGCGGGGGAGCCGGTCGCCCTGGACGACCGCTGCGTGCACCGCTCCTTTCCACTGCACCGGAGCACGCTGGAGGGCGACGAGATCGTCTGCGGCTACCACGGCTACACCTACGGCACCGACGGCCGGTGCACCAAGCTGCCGGCGACCGACCGGGTGCCCCCGCGCGCCCGGGTCCGGTCCTATCCGGTGATCGAGCGCGGCCCGTTCGTGTGGCTGTGGACCGGGCCGGTGGAGCAGGCCGATCCCGCGCTGATCCCCGAGACGCCGGGGCTGGAGGGCGAGGGCTGGACCCACGTGCACGGCTACTACAACATCCGCGCCCCCTGGCTGGACCTGCACGAGAACCTGCTGGACCTGACCCACTTCACCTATCTGCACGCCGGCAACGTGGGCACGCCCGAGTGGGCCGCGGTGCCGCTGGAGACCTCGGTCGAGGGCGACGTGCTCCGGGTCAGCCGGGTGCTGCGGGCCGCGCCGCCGCCGGCGATCTACGCCAAGCCGATGGAGGTGGAGGGGCATCTGGTCGACCGGTGGTCGGTCTCGGAGATCCCGACCCCGGCGGTGCACGTCGCGCACGCGAAGATCGTCGACAACGAGCCGGTCGGGGACCGCACCGACTACAACCTCAAGATCGTCCACGCCGTCACGCCGGAGGGCGAGGTGGGCCTGCACCAGTTCTGGGCCATCGCCCGGGACTTCCGCATCGACGACCAGTCGGTCACCGACCACCTCAACACCGGCACGATCAAGGCGTTCACCGAGGACGTCGAGGCGCTGGAGGCGATCCAGGAGCTGATCGAGCGGGACGCGCGCACCGACCACTTCCAGTTCAGCTCGCCCAGCGACAAGCCCGGCCTCACGCTGCGCAAGATCGTCGCCGCCCTCGTCGCCCGGGAGGAGAGCAGCGCCTGATCCGACCGAGTGCCGTCGTCGAACGCTCCTGCGGGTCGGTGAACAGCAACCGGTCCGACCGGACCCGCAGGCCGGGGTCCACCGGGTGCCCAGCAGCGACCGCGCCACGGGTGAGCACCGAGGCGGGACCGTCCGAGACCGGGTCATCACGGCAGGCGACAGCCCGCCCATGGAGAGGCAGAGTCCTGGGCAGGGGGCGACGTGGACGGCGGTGAGGGGCCGGTGGTGGGTGCGCCGCCCGCGACGCGGACGTGGCGGGACGACGCGGTCGAGCACGCGCCGGACGGCCTGGCCGTCATCGACGCCGAGGGCTTCTTCGTCGAGGCCAACGCGTCCGCCGTGGAGCTGTGCGGGCTGCGCGCCGTCCCCGTGGCCGGCACGCGGTCCCCGTTCCCTCCTCCCGAGGAGGCTGACGACCAGGCCGGCGAACTGACCGTGGAGTGGGTGCCGGCGCCCGGCACCCGCCGGGAGTTCTCCTACCTGCTCAACCGGATCCCCGGCCAGCCGCGGTGGGTGGTCTCCTTCCGCGACGTGACGGTGGGCCGGCAGCACCAGCGGCGGCTGGCGGCGATCGCGACGGCGGCGTCGGAGGTGGCGTCGAAGCGGTCTCTCACCGGCACCCTCGAGGCCCTCGCCCAGGAGGTGGCCCGTACCGACTCCCTGGCCGGGGTCCAGATCCTCACGGTCAACTCGACCGGGGACCGGCTGCACGTGATGGGCGCCGCCGGGTTCGGTCGTGCCCTCGACTTCTTCGACAAGCTGATGGAGTGCCGGGCGCTGGGCGCCGAGCTGCTCATGGTCGACGCCCTGGAGACACGTGAGCCGGTGGTGAGGCCGCACCGGTACGACGCGATCATGAAGGACCCGGCGTGGGCGCCGATGCACGACCACCTGCGCCATCCGCGGTGGGACGGGTTCGCCAGCGTGCCGCTCATGGCCCGGGGTGCGCCCGTGGGCATCCTCAACGCCTTCTTCGCCCCCGGTCAGACGGTGGGGGAGACCGAGCTCAGCTTCCTGCTGGCGATGGCCGAGCAGGCGGCGATGGCCGTGGACCACGCGTCGCTGCTCGAGCGCGAGCGCGAGGTGGTCCGGCGCGAAGAGCGACAGAAGCTGGCTCGTGACCTGCACGACTCGGTGGTGCAGCAGGTCTTCTCGATGATGATGCAGGCCCGGTCGCTGGGGGTGCTCGTGGGGCGGGGACTGGCTCCCGCGCCCGAGAAGGTGGCTCAGGTGGCCGACGAGCTCAGCAGCGTCGCCGAGGACGTGCTGGCGGACCTGCGGGGGATGGTGGTCGAGCTGCGTCCCGCCACGACGACGGCTCGGGGGCTCGCGACGGCGCTGCGGTCACTGCTGGACTCGACGGCCGCGCGGACCGGCCTCGAGGTGGCACTGGAGGTCCGGGACCCGAAGCGCGAACTGGCCGGATTGGACGCCGACTGCGTCGAGGACGTCTACCGCATCGTCGCGGAGGCAGTGCACAACAGCGTCAAGCACGCCGCGGCCACCGGCATCCGCGTCTCCCTCGCCATGACGACCCATGGGCGTCGACGCCGGCTCGTCGCCGAGGTGACCGACGACGGACGGGGTCTCGGTGCCGCGGCGGACGCGGACCGTCGCGACGAGGCGACCTCCAGCGGCTTCGGGATGACGGCGATGCGCGAGCGCGCGGCGCGATGGGGTGGCACCGTCCGGGTGCGCGAGGTCTCCGCCGGCGGGACGAGCGTGCGGCTCGTGCTGCCCCTCGTCACGTCACTGCCCGCGACACCGACGACCCACTGGACGGCCACGACATGACCCGGCCCGAAGAGATCCGCGTTCTGGTGGTCGACGACCACGCCGTCCTGCGGCGAGGCGTCGTCGCCTACCTGGAGGCGCTCGAGGACGTCGCCGTCGTCGGGGAGGCCGAGAACGGGCGGCACGCCCTCGACCGGCTCGCGCAGTCCGCTGCTCACGAGGATCTGCCCGACGTCGTCCTCATGGACCTGCAGATGCCGGAGATGGACGGGGTGACGGCGACAGCGGAGATCACCAGCCGGTTCCCCGGGGTCAAGGTGGTGATCCTGACCAGTTTCGGGGAGACCGAGCGTGTGCACGCCGCCCTGGACAACGGCGCCTCCGGATACCTGCTCAAGGACGCCGGCCCGGCGGAAGTGGACGCGGCGCTCCGTGCTGCGGTGCGGGACGAGGTCTTCCTCGATGCCGCGGTGACCCGCCGGCTCACCCGGGAGATGCGCGCGCCGCGTACCGGTCTGAGCGTGCTCACCGCCCGGGAGAAGGAGGTGCTCGTCCTGGTCGCCGAGGGCCGGTCGAACAAGGACATCGCCGCCCACCTGGTCATCAGCGAACGCACGGCGCGCACCCACGTCAGCCACCTGCTCTCGAAGATGGGTCTCACCTCCAGGACGCAGGCCGCCCTGGTCGCCGTCAAGGAGGGGCTCGTGCGACCCGGCTGACGGTGGAGGAGGACCTCGGCTGGATCACTGTCCTCCGAGTCGCGTGGACCCTGGTCGGCCGCACCGTCCCCAGGCGGGATGACGTCGCCGAGGGCCTCGACGTGCGGCCGGGCGACCCTCGGGGCCGGCGCAGCAGGAACCGCGGTGTCCGAGGGGGCCGTCAGAAGACGTTGTATCAGTGCACCGTGAGCGGTCGGGCGCAGACGGCAATTGCTCCTGTGACCTGTGCCTGTGAGCAGCGAATTGCCACGCTGGGCACACATGGTGCTCTGTGGCCGGCGGTACCGTCGCGCCGTGGCGGCATGGGTCATCATCGTCGTGGTGCTGTCGGGTGCGCTCGGACTGCTGGCGCATCGCCGCCTCGCCAGACGCGTACGAACCGAGAGCCAGGACTCCGCCGAGGGCATCCCGCTGACCGACCTGTTGGCCCCCGTGCGCATACTCGTCGCGCTTGTCTTGGCGTTCGTCCTCGTCCAGACGTTCTCGTCGTACGAGGACGCCAGCGACGCCGCCAACGACGAGGCCAGCGCCGTGTCGACGGAAGCCGTAGCGGCGGCGCTCCTCCCGTCGCCGACCGGTCCCGACCTCGTGGCCGAGCTGCGCTGCTATGCCCGCGCCGTCGCCGGGCCGGGGTGGGCGTCGCTCGAGGCGACTCGCCGCACGTCATCGATCTCCAGTGAGGCCGATGCGCGGGTCGCGGCCGTGGTCGCCCAAGCGCAGCAGGCCGGCATCAGCGAGACCCTGGTGGCCGAGGTCGTGGCCGCCGAGCGCGGCCGCGCCGCCGCGCGGCGGGTCCGTCTCGCCGAGGCCGCGCCATCGGTGCCGGCCATCGTGACGGCACTCCTGATCGGCTGCGTCGCCATCACCGTCGCGTCCACGGCCGCGTTCGCCGGCCGCCGTATCCGCCCGAGCCTGCGTTGGACGCTTCTGGGCGTGACCACGCTCATATTCACGGCGTCGCTGCTCGTGATCCTCGACCTCGACCGCCCCTTCGGCGGCGTGGCCAGGATCGACCCGACGGCCATGCGCGCCGTGGAGGAGCAGATCGGCGCCACGTCCCTCGGCGCCGACCCTCCGTGTGACCGGTCGGGTGCGCCGCTGGCCGGTAGCTGAACTGGGGGCGACCGCCGAACGGCGGCCTGAACGGATCCTGGCCAGTACCCAGAACTCATCTGCCGCCATCCCGACCGGACACCGCCCTGATGGCGTCCACATGGCTCTCCCACGCGCGGTCCTCGACGGGTTGCTGACCAGGGCCGATGGGAGCCGCCAGCAACTCGTCGATGGCTGCCATGAGCCGCCCCGTACCGCCGCGGGGTCACGTTCGCCCACGACGCCACCGGCCGGCACACCGACACCCGGTCCGACGTCCCCTGGCAACGGCGGCACGACGTTCTCGACTCACGCCCATCGATCACACGCCGCCGGCCGCAACACCGCGGACGGCGGACACCAACCCGCCGCCAAGCGGACGCCAAACGAGTCGTCCCAGGCTCACCACCGTCAGGAGCGGGAACGCAGCGATGGGAGCTGGCGATGTGGGATGACGTGCTCACCGCCCTGGCCGGCAGGCTGAAGCGGCAGGATTCGGAGCAGCGGCTGAAGCGCCGTCTCTACTTCAAGAGCAGCAGCCTGGACCTGTACCTCCAGATGGCGCTGAGCTACGGCGGCTTCGGCGGCTCCTCCGTCGGCGAGGCGCTCCACGCGTCCTCGCAGGTCCGGGAGAGGGACCTCGACACCTGGATCACGGCCTGGCAGACGGTCGGCGAGTCGGCCTCCCGGTACGCCGCCGAGGCGGAGGCGCGGGGTGCTGGTGCCAGCGCGCGCCAGGGCTGGCTGCGCTCGTACACCTACCTGCGCACCGCCATCCACGTGGTCCGCCCGGGGGATCCGCGCTTCCGACCCCTGTGGGATCGGGCCGCGGGCGCGTTCGAGCACGCCGCCCGCCTGTTCGACCCACCGCTGGAGCGGATCACCGTGCCGTTCGACGGCGGCATCCTCCCCGGTTACGTCATGCGGCCACCGGGCTCCCACCGACCGCGCCCCACGATGCTGCTCTTCGGCGGTGGGGAGACCTACGCCGAGGACATGTACTTCTGGGGCGGCGCGACCGGCATGGCCCGCGGCTGGAACGTCGTCGCGGTGGAGGTTCCCGGGCAGGGCTCCACGGCCTTCGACGGTCTGCACTTCCGTGCCGACGTCGAGGGTGCGGTGTCCAGGATCATCGACACCGTCCTGGCGCGGCCGGACGTCGACCCGGAGCGGCTGGCCGCGTACGGCCTGAGCCTCGGCGGCTACATCGTCCTGCGTGCCGCTGAGCACGACGAACGCATCCGGGCGGTCGCGGCCAGCACGCCGATCATGGACTGGCGCCGCCTGCTCGACGAGTCGACCCCGTCCGTGCTGCGCCGCTTCCCCGCGCTGCTGGAGGGCGCGACCACGCGGCTCGGCCGCTTCTTCGACCCCACCCAGCTCGTCGTGTTCGAGAAGTTCTTCCAGTGGCAGGTCGGTGCGAAGAGCCTCGGAGAGGCGCTGCGGTCGTTCGAACCGTGGAAGGTCGACGTCACGCGCATCCGGGTCCCCGTGCTGTCGATGGCCGGCGACGGGGAGGGACCGCCGTTCCGGCGTCAGGCCCGCGAGGTGCACGAGCTGCTGCCCGGTCCCAAGGTCCTGCGGGGGTTTCCGGCCTCCACCGGGGCGGATGCCCACTCCCAGGTCAACAACCTCGCGCTCGCGCAGGAGGTGGTGTTCGACTGGCTCGACGAGGTCCTCCAGCGAGATCGACGGGCGCTCGAGCCCGCGGTGTCGATGGTCGCGAGCTGAGGTGCAGGCGGTCCAGGTCCTCGGTGGCACGCCGCACCGCCGGTTCCGCGCCCTGCCGCCGGGCGATCGTCATCGATGCCCGGAAGGCCGCCTCGGCGTCGGCCGTTCGACCAGGGGTCAGGGCGGCCAGGGCCTGGCCGCGAAGCCGGTACAGCTCGGCCTCGGTGAACCGCTCGTCGGTGCGCTCCACGTACTCCCGCGCTTCGTCGAGGAGGCCGAGAGCCTCCTGGGCCCGGCCCGCCAGCAGTTCCGCCTCGGCGGCCAGGCTCAGCATCGTCGGGAGCATCAGCCGGGCACCGCTCGAGCGGATCGCCTCGAGGCCGTGCCGCAGTGTGGGGATGGCGCCGTCGGGGTCACCCTCGACCGCTTGCACCCACCCGAGCACCGCCCTGGCATATCCCTGCACGGCCCCGATGTGCCAGGTGGTCGCCAGGGAGAGGGCAGCGCGGGCGCGTTCGCCGCTGGTCGTCGGGTCCCGGCCGAGGACGGCGACATGAGAGCTCATACCCAGGGCGCTCGCCTGCGCGAAGAGGGAGTGCCGGGCACTGATGTGCAGTGCCTGGTCCACCGCCTCTGCCGCTGCCTTCTCCTCACCCACCAGCTCCAGGACTGCCGCGTGCAGGATCCGCGCGCGGACCGGCAGCGGCACCGGCCACGGCGGGAGGGCGGGAGCGGTCTCAGCCAGCTCGAGGCTGCGCTCCAGGTGCCGGCGGGCGTCCTGGAACCTCCCCCGGATGTAGAGGGTCCGCCCCAGCGTCATGTGCGCAGCGGCACGCAGTCCCTGGTCGTCCAGCCGAGTGGCGACGGAGAGCAACCGCTCGGCGAGCTCCTCGGCGCGGCGGTGTCTGCCCTCCGCGGTGTACGCCTCGTGAAGACCGCGCAACGCGGTGAACGCTGCGGGATCGTCGCTGACCTCAGCCGCCAGTTCGAGCGCGCGGGTGAACGCGTCGGTGGTCCCGGGCTGCGTGGGGCCGTGCAACTGGGCGAGCACAGCGCCGAGCCGGAGGTGCAGCTGGAGTTCGGAGCGGGACCGGCCGAGTGTCGACGGCAGCGAGACGGTCAGCTGCAGCGCCCGACGGAGCTGCAGCTCGGCCTCCTCGTACGCGAGCGTCGTCACCGCGGCGTCGGCAGCGGCCAGCACGTGCGGCAGAACCGTCGGGGCGCCGAGCACCGACGCGGCCTGCCACATGTGGTGCGCGAGGTCGAGCACTCGTTCAGGGCCAGGGCCGCCGGCGGCCTGCAGCACCTTCCCGATGCGGGCGTGCAACCGAGCGCGGCGCGCGCGGCTGATGTCGTCGTAGATGGCTTCCCGGACCAGCGCGTGCCCGAACCGGTAGCGGCCGACCGTCTCGCCGTCCTCCACCACGAGCCCGCTCAGCAGTGCTGCCTCCACCGCCTCGAGGGCCTCGTCGTCGCCGAGCGAAGTCACCGTCTGCACCGTCTCCAGGTCGAACTGTGGGCCGGCAACCGCGCCGACGAGGAGGACCGAGACGGTCTGCTCGGGCAGCGTGGCCAGCCGGCGCCGCAGTACGTCCCGCACGCCCACGGGGATCTGCCGCGCGAGCACCGCCTCGGCGTTCTCACCACGCAGCCGGCCTTCCCCGGCCAGGAGCCGGAGCAGCTCCACGACGAGGAACGGGTTGCCGCCCGTGCGGTCGTGGAGCAGGCCGGCCAGCCGCCGGTCCGGTTCCACGCCCGTCTCCGCGGTCATGAGCCGGGCGACGTCGTCTGCTCCCAGGCCACCGAGAGCCATCCGTTCGACGGCCGGCCGGCGCGCCAGCGCGGCGAGGGCGTCGGTGAGCGCGTCGTTCTGTGCCCCGACGTCGCGATACGTGGCAAGGACGAGCACCCGTGTACTCGGCACTTCCCCGGCCAGATAGGTGAGCAGCTGCAGCGACGGCGGATCGGCCCAGTGCAGGTCTTCCAGGATCACCACGACGAGCCGCTCGGCCGCCCCCTGCCGCAGGGCCTCGCAGACGGCCTCGTAGAGCCGGAACCGGGCGGCGTCGAGGTCCGGCGCCACCGCACCGGGGCCGGGCTGCGGGTCCGCCAGTTCGGGCAGGAGCGGGGCGAGCGCCGCTGCCACGGGCTCTGGCACCCTGTCAGGGCCGCCGGGTGGGAGACCGGCCAACAGGGCGCGGACGACCTGGACCCATGGCCACATCACAGGTGCGCCGGAACCCTCCCAGCACCGTCCCCACCCGACCTGGCCACCCACGTCGCCGGCCCGCGCCGCGACCTCTTCGGTCAGCCGGGTCTTGCCGATGCCCGGCTCGCCGGTGACGAGAACGACCCGGCCGTGCCCGGCCGCCGCCTCCGCCAGCAGCGCACCGGCCGTGGCGAGCTGCTCGTCCCGCCCGACCAGCCCCCGCCTGCCGACCGCGGCTGCGATCTCGCCCCCGTCCTGCTCTCGACAGCGACCCTGGGCGGCGACCAGTCCAGCTCCTCGGATTGCTGCAGAACCAGTTCGTGGAGCCGCCGCAGCCAGGGACCGGGCGAGATGCCGAGCTCTTCGCGGAGGGTGGAACAGGCGGCCTGGTAGGCGCGCAGGGCGTCGCCCTGCCGCCCGGCGCGGTAGAGGCCGAGCAGGAGGAGGCCGTGCAGCCGCTCCTGGAACGGATGGGTCGCCACGAGGTGCTCGAGCTCGGGGATGACGGCGGTGTGGTGCCCCAGCGCGAGGTCTGCAGTGATGCGGTCCTGCATCGCGGTCAGCCGCAACTGCTCGAGCCGGGCCCGCGCGGGCTGCACGAACGGCTCGTCGGGGAAGTCGGCCAGCACCGGCCCGCGCCACAGCGACAGTCCCTGCCGGAGCACGGTGCCGGCCTCCTCCGGCCGCTGCGCTTCCAACAGCCGATGTCCGTCGGCGGCCGACGCCTCGAACACGTGGACGTCGAGGTCCCCGTCGGCGACCGCCAGACGGTAGCCGGGCGGCTGGCTGAGCAGCGTCCTCGGCGGGGAACCCGGGCCGCGGCCGGGTTCCAGCACCCGCCGCAGGTTGGAGACGTAGGCCTGGAGGGAGCCGACGGCCTGGGCGGGCGGCTGCCCGTTCCAGAGTTGCTCGACCAGTCGGTCGAGGGAGACGACCCGACCCGCCTCCAGCAGGAGGACGGCCAGCAGGGCGCGCTGCTTCGGCCGGCCCAGGCGCACCGGCTGCCCGTCGTCGACCACTTCCAGTGGACCGAGAATCCGGAACTGCACGCTCTGCCGCCTGCCAACCCGAGCCCCGCTGGCCGGCCGCGACGGCCGGGAAGCGGAAGGCGATCTCCCAGGGACGCTCCGAGTCCGCAGCGTTCCGCCGGCGGGCGGACGGGTCAAGGCGTCGGGCGACGGCCGGGAGGCCGTCTGCGCGTGGCGTCAGGGGGCGAGGAGGAACCGGGTGACGTCGTCCGCGAAGCGACGATGGGTGATGGTGCCGCCGTGGCCGGTTCGGGGATAGCAGACCAGCCGTCCGTCGCGCACGCCGTCGGCGGTCCGCCGGAAGATCTCCGGGGTGTAGACACGGTCCCGCTCACCGGCGATCACCAGGGTGGGCGGGGTGACGTCACCGAGCCGGTCCTCCAGGTCGAAGGCATCCTCGGCCCGCGCGAACGCGACCATGTCGGAGGGGTCGGCGGGGCGGCTCAGCGGGTCCAGCAGCCACATCACCGGTGCGAGCAGGCGCGCCCCGAGGGGCGACGCGACCTTCACCGGGGCGAGGAAGTGGGCGCCGCGGCGGCCGGCGGCCACCGCCTCCACGTAGCGGAGCTGCGCGGCCCTCGCCGCCGGGCCGAGGCGGTAGCCGGCACCGGCCAGGACCAGTCGCCGAACGGCGCCGGGGTGGTCGGCGGCCAGTTGCAACGCCACCGACCCTCCCGAGGAGATGCCCAGGACGTCGACCGGGCCCCCGAACTCCGTCCGCAACGCGTCGGCGTGCTGCTCGGCGATGTCGGGCATGGTGGTGCCCGGGCGCACACCGGGTGCGCGGCCCACCGCGTAGACACGGAAGTGCCGCGCCAGCGGCACCAGCAGCCGAGTCTCGACCAGCCGCTGCAGACCGGTCGGGTTGGCGTGCACGGTGCTGAAGCCGCGCAGCACGACCAGCGGCCGACCGGAGCCCAGGGTGAAGTAGGGCAGGTCGTGCGCCAGGGTCCCCTCGCGGACGTCGAGCCGGCTCGGCATGGTGCTCCTCTCCCGTGCGGACACCCGCGCGCGGAGACCGTGCTCCGACCGCCGCGCGAACGCGAGGCGGATCATCCCGGTGATCCGCGAGAGAGGGGGCCGGTCCGATGACGGAGGCACGACGCAGCAGGCTCACCGCTTGGGTCCGCAGCGGCTCGGCACACCTCTTCCGGCCGAACCGCCGGCCCGAGCGGGACCGGGACGGGGAGAAGTCCCTCTGGTCCCGTCGCAAGACGAAGGTCTACTTCGACAACCAGGACCTCGACGTCTATCTCTCGTTCATCCTGGGCCGGGCCGCGGCGCGCGGGGCCTCGCTGGGCGAGTCCGTCGTCGCCGCCTCGGGGGTCAGCACCCGGGATCCCGCCTCCTGGGCGCGGGCCTGGACCGTCGTCGCGACCGCCGCCCGGCGGCACGCCGACGGTCTCGCGGACGTCGACCCCGTCGGAGCCCGGGACGCCTATCTGCGAGCCACCAGCTACCACCGGGCCGCCATGTTCGGGCAGGGGGTCGAGGATGCGCGGCGAAGCCACGCCGCGGCGGTGGAGACCTTCAGGCGTTTCGTGACCCTGACCGACGTCCCGATCGAGGCGGTGACGGTGTCCTGGGACGGATGGACATCACCCGGCTACTTCATCCGGGCCGGTGACACCGGGAAGCCCGCACCGACCGTCCTGCTCTTCCTCGGTGGCGAGACCATGGCCGAGGACGCGTGGGTGTGGATCGGCGAGGCCGGTGCCCGCCGGGGGTGGAACACCTTCGTCGCCGAGCCACCGAGCTTCTTCGGGTTCCGTGCCGCCAATCCCGCCTATCCCGCCGTCACCTGGTCGACGATCGAGCCGTTCCTGAAGCCGTACGTGGACGCCGTCCTCGCGCAACCCACCGTGGATGCCTCCCGCCTGGTGGCGGCCGGGTTCAGCGGCGGGGGATTCCTGGCCCTACGCGCCGCGGGCACCGATCAACGGATCCGGGCGCTGGTCGCGGATGCCCCCATCCTCGACTTCAACCGGCTGGCCACAGCCGAGTTCCCCCGCGCGCTGCGCTCCGCCCCCACGGCAGTGATGAACTCGCTCATCGCGGCGGCCGGCCGACGGGACCCCTTCCTGGCCCGCACCCTGGAGAAGTTCCTGTGGCAGTTCGCCGTGCAGGAGGTCCGCGAGTTCTTCGACGCCTTCGCCGGCACCTCGAACGAGGAGCTGATCCCGCGTCTGTCGATCCCCGTCCTCGCACTGAGCGGCGAGGGCGAGTCCGAGGAACAGCGCCGCCAGGCGGAACAGGTGTTCGCGGGTCTGTCCGGCCCGAAGCACCTGCGGATCTTCACCGCCGCCGAAGGAGCCGAAGCGCACACCCAGGTCAACCATCCCGCACTGATGCAGGAGACCGTCTTCGCTTGGCTGGCCGACGTGTGGGGCCGACCCTGCCGAGAGGGCTGAGCACGCACTCTCTTGCCGTCGGCGCCGGACTGGTGTCATGTGTCGCGCAGGCCTGCCATGGGCGGGACCGGTGGCCGCGGGACGGATCCTCCGGGGGGTGGGGCGTTGGCACAGCGGATTCGTGCCCCGATCACGACCCCCGATCGCCGGGTGCGTGTGTTCGTGTCCTCCACGCTGGAGGAGCTGGCCCCCGAGCGGCGGACGGCGCGCGCGGCGGTCGAGGGCGTCAGGCTCACGCCGGTGATGTTCGAGTTGGGTGCCCGGCCGCACCCACCTCGGGAGCTCTACCGGGCGTACCTGGCGCAGAGCGACGTGTTCGTCGGCATCTACTGGCAGCGGTACGGCTGGGTGGCGCCAGGCGAGGCGGTGTCGGGGCTGGAAGACGAGTACGCCCTGTCCGGCGACCGGCCGAAGCTCATCTACGTGAAGGCCCCGGCCCCGGACCGCGAGCCCCGGCTCGGAGAGCTCCTGCAGCGGATACAGGCCGACGACCGCGCCTCCTACAAGACCTTCAGCGACGGCGCGGAACTGGCCGAACTGCTCGCGGACGACCTGGCGGTGTTGCTGACCGAGCGCTTCACCGCCCGGGAGCAGGTCTCCTCGCCGGGGCTTCGGCCGGCCGCGCTGCCGGTGCCGCTCACCCGCATGATCGGTCGGGACACCGACCGGGACGGAGTGGTCGCCCGCTTCCGCGACGGCGCTCGACTGGTCACGCTCACCGGCCCCGGCGGGATCGGCAAGACGCGACTCGCCCTGGACGTCGCCGCCGCGCTGCAGCACGACCTCTTCGACGGCGTGTGGTTCGTGGATCTCGCGGCGGAGAGCGACCCCTCCCGCATGCTGGGGGCCATCGCCTCGGCACTCGGGGTCCGCGCCTCGGGACGTCGCGCGCTCCGCGACGTGCTCGCCGACCAGCTGACCGGCCGGCGCGCGCTGCTCCTGCTGGACAACCTCGAGCACCTGCCGTCCGCGGCAACCGACGTCGGCCGGCTGCTCGCCGCCGTTCCCGACGTGGGCGTGCTGGCGACCAGCCGCACCGTCCTCCGACTGCGGGGTGAGCACGAGTGGCCGCTGGCCCCGCTCGCCGTGCCGACGGCGGAGGACTCCCTGCGTGCGCCGGACGTGGCGGCCTCGCCCGCCGTGCAGTTGTTCGTCGCCCGCGCCGTGGAGGTCAACCCCAGCTTCGTGCTCACCGCGGAGAACGCCGGCGACGTCGGTGAGATCTGCCGTCGGCTGGACGGCATCCCGCTCGCCATCGAACTGGCCGCCGCTCGGGTTCGGATGCTCCCGCCGTCGGCGCTGAGGGACCGGCTGGGGCAGCGGCTGGACCTCGACAGCGGACTGGTGGACCTGCCGGAGCGGCAGCGCACGCTTCGATCGACGCTGGACTGGAGCTACCGGTTGCTCGACCCGCCGGAACGGCTGCTGCTCACCCGTCTGTCGGTCTTCCCGGGGGGCTGGACGCTGCGGGCCGCCGAGGCGATGGCGGGCACGGACGGGAGCTCCGGGCCGGCCGACGTCGTCACGCTGGTGTCCTCGCTCGTGGACAAGAGCCTGGTGACCGCGGACGACGGCGCATCGGCGGCGCCCCGGTTCCGGATGCTCGGCGTGATCAGGCAGTACGCCGAGGAGCGGCTGGACGAGCGCAGTGAGCGCAAGGCGGCGCTGGACCGCATGGCCCAGGTCGTGATGTCGTTCGTCCAGGAGGTCGGTGCGGGGCTGCGGACCGGCTTCCATCGGTGGGCGCCGCTGGTCGACGACGAACTGGACAACGTCCGGCTCGCGTGGCGCCATGCGGTCGAGGTCGACGACGCCGAGACCGCCTATGCCATCGCCACGCCACTCGCGTACTACTTCTGGGCCAGGAGCCTCATCCCAGAGGTGCTCGAGCTCGCGGACGCGGTGGCGGCGCTGCCGTCGGCATCCCGGTTGGATCCAGCGGCCCGCGGACGCCTGTTGTGGGGACGCGCCACCAGCTTCTTCTCGATGGGGCGCCCCGAGGGTGCCGCGGCCATGCTGGCCGAGGCCCTGCGCATGGCCGAGGACGCGGGTGACGAGGAACTGGCCATCCGCGCCCGGGTCAGCCTCAGCTATCTCGCGACGGAGGTGCAGATCCCGCAGTTGCGGACCGCCCTGGAGGACGGCGTCGCCTGGTTCCGGCGGCGCGGCGAGCTCATGGGCGCCGCCTACACCCTCTCGGCGCTCGGTCAGCTCCTCATGCGAACCGGGGAGGTGGCCGGCGTCGCGGCGGTGTTCCAGGAGTGCCTGGGGCTCGGCGAGCAGATCGACAACGAGCACCTGCAGACGCTGGCCCTGCACCAGCTCGGGTTCGACGCCTTGCTGCACGGACAACCGGACCGGGCGCGGACCATGTTCGACCGGAGCCTGGCGGCGAACGAGGGTCTGCTGGACCAGGAGGGGGTGTCCTACTGCCTGGACGGCTTCGCCCTCATCGCCCGGATGGAAGGCCGGATGGCAACGGCCGCGCGGCTGCACGCGGCGGCCGAACGCATTCGCGGCAGTCTCGGGCTCAGCGCCTGGCCGGCCCTGCGGCGGTTCCACGACGACGGCGTGGCGGCAGTGCGGTCGGCCCTCGGTGTGGACCAGTTCGAGCGGGAGTGGAGGGCCGGACTGCAGTTGCGTCCGGTCGACGCGCTGGCGCACGCGCGGCAGGACCGCCCGGACGTCTCCGCGGCAGAGGACGGGCCTGCGACGGCGGTCCACGGCGGTCCTCCCCGGTCGCGTGAGGCAGACGTCGAGCCGCCCCGACCGGCCTGACGGAGGGCGCGAACCCGCTGGACGGGCCCGCACCCGGGTTCCAGCAGCCGGCGCAGGTGCGAGACGTGGGCCTCTACCGATGCCAATGCCTGCGAAGGTGCCTGCTCCTCCCACAGCTCGTCGACCAGTCGGTCGAGGGAGACGGCCCTGCCGGCATCAGGCAGCGACTGCTTCGGCCGGGTCGTCAAGCGGATGTCCGAGATCCGCCAAGGAGGCGGATCGAGGCTCACCCCGGCATCGATCCGACCGACACCCCGAGGAGACCGTCGTGCACATCGACACCGCCCAGTTCCTCGCCGAGCTCGGAGACTGGGCCTGGAACCGCCACGGCAACGTGCTGAGCTGGTACGTCCGGCCGCTCTTCCTCATCCCGTTGGCGTGGTTCGCCCACCGGCGCAGTGGCTGGGGGATCACCGGCACCCTGGTCGCTCTGGCGACCAGCATGTTCTGGTTTCCCGCTCCTGCGGAGCCCGATCCGCGGGTCCAGGCGTTCCTCGAGTTCGAGAAGGCCTGGCTGACCGGCGACTGGAACTCACAGAAGATCCTGATGTCCCTGCTCGCTCCCTTGTCACTCGCCGCCTACTGCCTCGCGTTCTGGCGGCGGTCCTCGATGTGGGGCCTGGTGATCCTCAACCTCATGGTCGGCGGCAAACTGCTCTGGGGCGTCGTCGCGGGGGACGGCACCGGCTGGGCGATGACCGCGCCGGCACTGGCAGGCCTGCTGCTCTGCGACGCCGTCCTCGTCCGGGTGCTGCAGCGACTGCGGGCGCACCGCGAGGATCAGGTGCGCGAGCCGGCCGAGGCATCCCCGAACTCTTCGGCGGACTCGTCCGGGTCTGCGGCTCTGCTCACCTCGACCAGCCGTACGTCGACGTGAGCCGGTGACGCCGGCGTCGGCTCCACGTCAGGATCGACACCGCGACCGGAACGGGGCCTGACGCCCGCACACGGTCCTGTACCTGCCGGGCGGGCTGGGGCGGGCAGGCCGAGTCGGCATTCACCGAGCTCCGCGAGCTGGAACGGGAGTTCCGGGTCGTCTCGCGGGCCGGGCGCTCGCGCCGCCGGCTCGCCGTCGTCGCCAGGCTCCCTGAGCCGCTGGTGTGTTGGTTCCTGCGCGCGGCGACTGCCCGGCAGCTCGGCGAACTGGACCACGCCACGGCACGGTTGTGGCGCTCCTACGTGCGGGAATCCGCGGCTCGAGACGAGCGCTACCTCCGCGCGGCGCTGCCGTTCCTCCGTTCGGCAGCGGCCGCTCCGGCACCCCCGGGACGGACATCGACTGCTCCGGGTCCCCAGCCGCCGGAGGGCTGAGGGGGGCACGGTGATCGCCCGGACCGGTCCGGGGTCAGAGGGCCCGTCGGCACGGGGTCGATCGAAGCCCTCCGCCGCCGTCGGTTGACCGCCCTCCTCGGTGTGGTTCTCCACGGTCGGCTCACAGCCACAACGGCCCCCAGCGCCGCGCCTCGGCCCGGACCTGGGAGTAGGGGACGTGGGGGCTCTTCGCCTGGCCGATGACGTTGTGGCCCAGGCGCATCGTCAGATTCGCGCGCAGGGTGTGCAGCCGGTTCTCGAAGAGCATCTTCTCGCTGATCCAGGAGACCGCGTCCAGCTCGGGTTTCCACGCGTCGTGGTAGCTCGATGCCGCGCGTGCGAGAGCGGGCACGCCGGGGCCGGACTCACCGATGCAGCGGCCCAACTCGGTGGCCGCTTCCATGGCGGCGTTGACACCCTGGCCGACGGGCGGAAACGGCCCGGCGGCGTCGCCCAGCAGCACCGCCCGTCCTCCGTCGAGCCTGGAGCAGGTCAGCTTCTGGCCGATGTGATAGCAGGTCCGTCCGGCGAAGGCGGCGACGGAGGCCTCGCTGGCCAGGTCCAGCACACGTGGGCAGTTGTGCCGCAGGTAGCGGCGGGCTTCGGTGGCCGATGAGAACGAGAGCTGGCGTCGGGTCCCTATCGCGCAGAACCAGCGTGGTCCGTCGGACTCCTCGTCCCCCGGGATGGCACCGGCGATGCAGAACGGTCTGGTGGCCAGGGCTTGGAGGTAGGTCTCGTCGAGCTGGTCGCTGAGCCGGTCCAGGGCGATCATCGTCAGGTAGTTCGGTAGCGACTTCCTGGTCACGGTGAAGCCCGCGACCTGCTGCTGCATCGCCTGCCGGACCACCGAGCCGGCTCCGTCCGCTCCGACGACGAGGTCGAAGCGCCGCGTCGTGGGTTCACTGCCCGGCGGTGTGAACGACACGGCTCCGGTGGCGACGTCGACATCGCTCACGCGGCAGCCGAACTCGATGTGGACGGCGTCCGTGTGGCGGTCGGTGATCACCGCCATGAGTGCCCGCAGGATGTCGCCGCGCGATCCGGTCCACCCGGGTTCCGGCCAGTCCTCCACGATCCGGTCCTCGTACTGGATGCCCCGGAAGGGCAGCAGCCGGTCGTCGAAGTACCCGGTGGCGTCGACGTCGCGCAGGGCCCGCAGGCCGTGGCCGGTGATGTCGATGGTGTACGAGCGGTCCGGGTTGAACCGTGGGGCCAGGTCCGGGTGTGCGTCCCGTTCCAGGACCGTGGTCGGGATGCCCCGTCGGGCCAGCGCGATGGCCGCTACGAGTCCGGCGGGTCCACCGCCGACGATGGCGATCCCTCCGGTGGCGTCCTGCTGTCCGGACAGGCCGTCCTGGGGGTGGTTCGACATGGCCGGCTCCCTTCTTCCCTCGACGGACAGGTGCGCACGGTCAGGCTCCGTGTTCGCCGGCGGCGTCGCATCGATGACCTCCCCAGTCCTCCGGGAGCTAGCCTTGCCCGGTGCTGCACGGCCGTTGGCCGGAGCGCACCCGCATCGACGGCGTGCTCGCGGGTGCGCGGGCATCGCGCAGCCAGTCGCTGGTCCTCCGTGGGGAGCCGGGGGTCGGGAAGTCGACGCTGCTGGCTTGGGCGGCCCAGCGAGCCGGGCCCGCGCGGTGCCTCCAGGCCAGCGGTGTCCAGTCCGAGATGGAGCTGCCCTACGCGGTGCTGCACCAGCTGCTGCACCCGGTGCTCGATCGGCTCGCCGCCGTACCGCCGGTACAGGCCGAAGCGCTGCGCGGAGCGCTCGGTGTAGGACCGGGGCAGGGGAGGGACCGATTCCTCGTCGCGGTCGGTGTGTTGTCCCTGCTGGCCGACGTGGCCACCGACTCCGGTCTCGTCTGTCTCGTCGACGACGCGCAGTGGGCCGACTCGGCGTCGGTGGAGGCGCTGCTCTTCACCGCACGACGGCTCGAGGCGGAGGGGATCGGGCTGATCTTGGCCGCGCGCGACGGGGACGGGGAGGCCTTCGTCGCGACGGATGTCCCCGAGTTGGTGCTCGGCGGTCTCGACCCGCAGGCCGCGGCCACCCTCGTCGATGAGAGCAGGCCGACGGTGGCCGAGCCGGTCCGCCGCCGGCTCATCGAGAACACGGCCGGCAACCCCCTCGCTCTCCTCGAGGTGCCGGGCATGTTGACCGGCGCCCAGCTCGCCGGGCAGGAGCCGCTACCCGACCCGCTGCCGGTGGGAGCGTCGATCGAGCGGGTGTTCGCCGGCCGGGCGGCGGAACTCCCCGAGCCCAGCCGCCGGTTGCTGGTCCTCGCCGCCGCGGATGACACCGGGCGGCTCGACGTCGTCGGTCGGGCGGCGGCCGGACTGGGCCTGGATCTGGGTGCGCTCGGGCCCGCGGAGGCGGCTGGTCTGGTCCGGGTGTCCGGCGCTCGCCTGGAGTTCCGTCATCCACTGGTGCGATCCGCGGTGTACCAGCAGGCCCAGTTCGCCGTCCGGCAAGCGGCCCACCTCGGCCTGGCGGCGGTGCTCGACGACGTCGCGGACCTCGACCGCCGGGCCTGGCACCTCGCCGCCGGAACGGTCGGGCCCGACTCCCGCATCGCCGAGCTGCTGGAGGAGTCAGCGCAGCGGGCGCGGACGCGCTCCGGTCCCGCGGCGGCCGCGGCCGCGCTCCAGCGGGCCGCCGCGCTCACCGCGGTGCCCGCATTGCGCGGCCGGCGGCTGGTGGCCGCGGCCGAGGCGAGCTGGACCGCAGGCCGCCCCGCCTCCGCGGGCGAGCTGCTGGCGGAGGCGGAACCGCTGCTGGAGGAGCCGGCGCAGCGTGCGGCGCTGCGCGGGCTGCGGGGGCTGATCGAGCTGAGCGGCGGCTCGCCGGACACCGCCTACCCGCTGCTCGTCGCGGCCGCGCTGGAGACCGAGGACCGGACCGTGGCCCTGGCCCATCTCGCGCTCGCGGGTGAGGCGGCCTCCCTCGCAGGCGGGGCCCGGGCGGTCGAACTCGGTCGCGTCGTCCGGCAGGTCGTGTCGGGGGACCCGGGCGCCGACGGGACTGTCGTCGATCTGCTGGTCGGGGTGGCCGAGGTGGCCGCGGGTGACTGGGGGGAGGGCGCGGCCCGGCTGCGGCGGGTCGTGACGGCCGCCCGGGGGTCCGAGGAGCCCATGACGTTGCTGCGCGCCGGACAGGCGTGCCTCCTCCTCGGTGACGAGGTCGCCGCGCGCCGGCTGTACCTGCGGGCGGAACGGGTGCTGCGGCGGGCAGGCGCACTGGGGCTCCTGGCCACGACGCTCAACCGACTCGCTTTCTCCTACGCCCAGTCGGGGCTGCTCGACGACGCCGAGTCGACCTGCCGGGAAGGCATCCGCTTCGCCCGCGAGCTGGGCCAGCAGACGGCCACCGCGGCCGTCGTCCTCGCACTGGTTGCCGCATGGCGCGGCGAGGAGGAGACCTGCCGTCAGCACGCCGAAGACGCGGCCGTCGAGGCGGACGCGCGCCGGCTGGGTGCCGTCGCGGCAGGGGCGGCGTGGGCGCTGGGCCTGCTGGAGCTCGGGCTCGGCCGGCCGGACGAGGCGTTCGTCCGGCTCGATCCGGTCGCCGCCGGACGCGGCCTCGGGCATCCGGGCGTGGCGTTGTGGGCGACTCCTGATCTGGTGGAGGCCGCGGCGCGCGCCGGTCGGCCCGAGAGCGGGCGCGCTGCGCTGGAGCGGTTCGGGGCCTGGGTGCGGCGCGCGGGGACGCCGTGGGGGATCGCGCTCGCCCAGCGCGGCGCCGCGCAGCTCGCGGGCGGCGACCCGGCCGCCTACGAGGCGGCGCTGGAGCAGCACAGCGCGGCTGCGCGGCCGTTGGACGAGGCCCGCACGCGGCTCTCCTACGGTGAGGCGTTGCGGCGCCGACGCCGGCGGGTGGACGCGCGGGCTGCGCTACGAGCCGCCGCCGAGGCGTTCGATCGCGCCGGGGCCGCGCCGTGGGCGGAGCGGGCGCGCGCCGAGCTGCGGGCCACGGGGGAGACGCTCGGCCGACGCGAGACCGCCGAGTGGAGGCGGCTCACCCCGCAGGAGCGCCAGATCAGCCGGCTGGCCGCGAGCGGTGCGTCCAACCCGGAGATCGCCATGCAGTTGTTCCTGTCCCGGAAGACCGTGGAGTACCACCTGCACAAGGTCTTCACCAAGCTCGGTGTCGCCGGACGGTTGGATCTCGCGCACCTCCCGATGGACTAGGGACCTCCCGGATTCGCGCAAGCAGCCCTCTGTCCAGGCTCGGCGGTGCAGTCCTTCCGGCTACCCGACGAGGTGAGCGCCATGACGACCATCGACCGGCCCTCGACCCGCCGCCGCAGGTTCGTGGGCCTCGTGATCCTCGCCGTCGTCGTGCTGTGGCTGGTCGGCCAGTTCATCCCGACGACGACCCAGTCGCGCTCGTTCAGCATGGGTGCGGGGACATCTCTGCTGCACGTCGAGGTCGGCACCGGTTCGGTCGTCCTGACCCGGGCCGAGGACGAGGTGCTCCGGGTGCACCGGACCGTCCGCCACGGTTGGCGGGCGCCGGAGATCGACGAGCACACCTCCGGCTCGCGTGCGGTCATCGAAGCGGGATGCCCGGGGTTCCTCGGTGGCCGGTGCGAGCTCGACTACGAGATCGCGGTTCCGGACGGACATGTGGTCGAGCTCTCGACCAGCTCGGGGCATCTCGAGGTCCGGGGGCTGCGGACGCAGTTGCTGCGGACCAGTGTGTCCAGCGGTCGGACCACCCTCGTCGACGTCACCGGGCCCATCGAGTTCCGGTCCAGCTCCGGTTCGGTCAGCGCCACGGAACTGAGCAGCCGCAGCGTCGTGGCGGAGGTCTCGTCGGGCAGCACCAACCTGGAGTTCGCCGTCGCGCCGACCGATGTCATGGTGGAGGCCAGCAGCGGGGACGTCACCCTGCAACTCCCCGAGGACGGCAACCCCTACCAGGTGCGCGCGCAGAGCAGCTCCGGCCAGGTGCAGGTGGACCTGCCCGTCGACCCCGGGTCTCCGCGCTCGATCACCGTGACCGTGAGCAGCGGTGACGTCGACGTGCTGCCCGTTGACGATTGAGCGGCTGCGGATCTCCACCCGAGACGCGAGCGACCACGGAGGGCTGTCGGAGATGGCGACGCAGACGTCGTTCGCGCCGACCTCCGCCCCGGCGCAGCGGTGGACGAGCCGGCTGCGACCAGGTCCCGGACACTGCGGCGGAACTCCGCCGGATGTCCACGCCGCCCATGCGGCCTCCCGGGACTCGGCAGGCCTCAGGCCTGACCGGGGTCACCTCACGGCCCCGTGGTCGCGTCCGGGTGCTCATCGGGCGAACGCCGTCACGAGCGCGGTCATCAGTGTGTGGTGGTCGTAGGCGCGCGTGGTGTTGGCCATGACGACGATGCCCAGCCCCAGGTCGGGATAGAGACGCATCGCGTTCCAGAAGCCGCCGCCGGTGCCCCAGTGCTCGACGAACCCCGGCCGGGCATCCCGGTCGGCGGGGCGGCGGAACCACCCCACGCCCAGATCGAACGGCTTGCCGGGGGTGGCGATGGTGCGCATGGCGCGCGCAGTTGCCGGAGCGAGGAGCCGGGTGCCGTCGATGGTGCCGTCGGCGAGGTGCAGGCGGAGCAGCCGGGCGGCGTCCGGGGCGCTGCCGACGAGGCCGCCGTAGCCGGCACCTGCCACCCGGAACGGGCGCAACGCAACGTGCTGCCCGTGCCGTTCGCCCACGATCCAGGACGGCAGGGCCGCGCGCAGCAGCGGGGTGGCTGCGCGCGGGAGGTGCACGTAGCCGGTGGCCTGGTGGGTGTCGGTGCGTTGGACGAAGTCGGTGGCGGTCATGCCGGCAGGGGCCAGCAGCGCCCGCCGCACGTGGTCCTCGAACGGTCCACCGTCGACGCGGGCGATGGCCGCGGCGAGGACCAGGTAGCCGAGGTTGGAGTAGCGAGCCGGCCCGCCGGCGGGCCGCTTCGGCCGGCCGTGTCGGGCCAGTACCCGTCGGGCGTAGCGCTCCACGTCTGTGTCGGGGGCGTCGGCGGGCAGGACCCAGCGCACCGGCAGTGGGTTGGCCGCCCCGGCGGTGTGGTTGAGCAACTGCCGCACCCGTGGCTGCTCGCGCGTGGGCGCCGTGTAGTCCGGCACCAACTCGCACACCGGGGCGTCGAGGTCCAGTCGGCCCTCGTCGGCCAGCCGCATCGCCGCGGTCGCGGTGCCGATCTTGGACATCGAGAACCACAGGTAGCTGGTGTCGGGCGTGGCCGGACGCCGGGTGGCCAGGTCGGCGTGGCCGAAGCCCTCGGCGAACAGCAGTCGGTCGGCGTCGGTGACGGCGACGGTCAGGCCTGGTACGTGGTGGCGGTCCATCAGGTCGGTGATGGTGGCGCGGGCGGTGTCGAGCACGGCGGGGTCAGTGGGCCGGGTGGACGGGGGCGGGGACATCGCGGGTGCCTTCTCTCCGTTGGGATCGGACGAAGTCGATGTAGGCGCGGACGTGCGCCTCTTCATCGGCGGCCAGCGGGGGGCCGTCGTAGGTCAGCCGACCGGTCGTCTTCGGCTCGGCGGTGGGGACGGTGTAGGGGCGCGGGTCCAGGCCGCCGACCTCGCGCAGGGCCGCGTCCAGGCGTTGCAATGCGACGCGTTGCCGCGGCTCGTCGGGGCCGAGGGCGGCGGCCAGGGTGCGGGTGGCGGCGAAGAAGGTCGTCGCCGTCTCCACGTGTGCTTCCTCGCCTGCGGGGGTCAGGGCGATGAGTCGGGATCGTCCGTCGGCGGGATTGGGCCGCTGCTCCACGTGCCCGCGCTGCTGCAGCCGGCGAATCAGCGTCGAGACCGTCGTCGGCCGCATGGCCGTCCAACGGACCACTTGGGTAGCGGTGACCGGACCGAAACGGCGCAGCAGCGAGTAGAAGCCGAAGTCCTCCCCGGAGAGGCCCCCGCTGTCAGCGAGCACGTCATCGAGGGCGCCGGAGATGAGGTGGTTGACCAGCCAGAGGTCGAACAGCACGGACATCTGCGGGGTGCTGCTCTGCGACGCCATCTAGCGATATTACGGTCACGTACCAAACCGATGCAAGGTCGCAGTATCGGCCTCTTTCGCGGTGGCCCCGCGGCCGTCACTCCCGCCCCGGCGGCGGGTGACCCGGAAGGGCGGCAGCGGGTGGTCCGTGCGGCCGTTGACGGCGTGCAGCGAGAGCCGGGAGTTCGATGTCGGCGGCCGCGTGATGACCGTCGAGCCGGTGGGCCCGCGCTGGCGTCCGGCCTGATCGCGCGTAGCGCTCCGGCGGAGCAGGCCGTCAGCGGGGCCCAAGCTGGCGCGGGCGGCCGCTGTCAGGTCGATGTATGCGGGCCACGACGGTCACGGACTCCACGACGTCGCCGGCGGGGCCGAGCGCCGCGCGGACGGCTACGACGACACCGGCCGCCACCCGCTCACGTCGAGCAGTCGGGCTGCGGCCCGGCCACCCGGTGGGGATGCGGCTAGGCCGTGTTGATCAAGTCTGATTTGATCGAGATCAGGGTGGCGGCGAGGCTGACGGCGGCGCAGTAGCTGCGGAAGAGCCTGTCGGAGCGCATCGCGATTCCGCGCCACACCTAGGCCTCCTCGGCGCCCCAGCGTCCGAGCGCGACGATCGCCTCGCGCAAGGCAAGCCCGCGATCGGTCAGCGCGTAGGCCCGGGTGTTGTGCCGGAGCGGCAGACGGGTCAGTACG
>NZ_JALPKP010000042.1:0-48385 GCF_051383635.1 Geodermatophilus sp. CPCC 205506
GATGGCCGGCAGCGAGAACGGCTCGCTGAAGACCATCGCCGACCTCGAGGCGATCGCCGCCGCCATCGGCCGCCCCGCCCGCCAGCGCACCACCGAGTACGGCACCCCCACCGCCGAGCGCATGGCCACCGCCCGCACCGAGGAAGGCCGCCGCGCCCTCACCCTCTCGATCACGCCGGTGTGACCCGGCCGGCGACGGGGTCCGTCAGCGGCGGGCCAGCGGCGCGGGCCTGCGGGACACGGGCGCAGCGGCGATCGCCGGCTGCGCCGCGGGGGTCTGGACGCCAGCGGGCTGCGGGCGGCCGAACAGGAAGCCCTGGGCGTGACTGCAGGCCAGCCCGCGGAGGGCGGCGTGCTGCTCCGGGGACTCGACGCCCTCGGCCACGACATCCAGGTGCAGGCTGCGAGCCAGCTCGATGATCGAGGCGACCAGGGTCGTCGTCCGGCCGCCGGTGCCCAGGTCCTGGACGAAGCTGCGGTCGATCTTGACGATGTCCGCGGGCAGCCGGCGCAGGTAGGACAGGCTGGAGTAGCCGGTGCCGAAGTCGTCGATGGCGATGCGGACGCCGAGGGCCCGCAGCGCCAGCAGCTGCGTGACCACCTGGTCGACGTCCCGGACCAGCACGCCCTCGGTGACCTCGAGGGTCAGCTGCCGGGCGGGCAGGCCGCTGTCGGCCAGCGCGGCGCGCACGGTGGCGACCACGTCGTCGTCGGCCAGCTGGCGCGGCGAGAGGTTGACCGCGATGCCGATGGGCCGGCGCGCCGCCGCGGACCACGCGGCGGCCTGACGGGTGGCCTCGGCCAGCACCCAGCGGCCGATGTCGACGATGTGCGCGCCCTCCTCGGCCAGCGGGATGAACTCCACCGGCGGCACCAGCCCTCGGGTGGGGTGGTGCCAGCGCAGCAGCGCCTCGTAGCCCGTGGTCACGCCGGTCGCCAGGTCGATGGTCGGCTGGTAGTGGACCTCGAACTGTCCGGCCGGGATGGCGCCGGCGAGGTCCTCGAGCAGCTCGGCCTTGTTCCGCGCCGCCTGCGCCATGCCGTCGGCGTAGTGCACCAGCCGGTTCTTGCCCAGCGCCTTGGCCATGTACATGGCGAGGTCGGCGTTGCGCAGCAGCGTGACGGCGTCCCGCTCGCCGGCGGTCTCGGTGCCGGCCACGCCGACGCTGACGTGCACGGCCAGCGGACGCCCCTCGACGGCGACCGGGTCGGTCAGGGTCAGGAGGATGCGCTCCCCCACCGCCTGGGCGACCTCCGGCCCGCCGTCCACCATGACGGCGAACTCGTCGCCACCGAGCCGGGCGACCCGGTCGCCGGGACGGACACAGCCGGCGATCCGCTTGCCGACGGCGACCAGCAGCCGGTCGCCGGCCGCGTGGCCGCGGGAGTCGTTGACGTCGCGGAAGTCGTCGACGTCGAGCAGCAGAACGCTGACGGTGCGGGTGTGCCGGGCGAGCAGCCGGTCGGCGTCCTCCACCAGCTGGGTGCGGTTCGCGAGTCCGGTCAGCGTGTCGCGCAGACCCTGCTGCTCGTTGAGCCGCCACGCGGCCAGGTGGGCGAGGCTGGAGGCCAGCACGAAGGCGCCGTGGACCGCCGCCCAGGCCCAGGAGTTGTGCGTCGCGGCCTCGTGGCCGAAGACGGCGTGGGGTGCCAGGTGACCGACCAGGCCGTGGTGGCCGAGCACCACGACCAGCGCGACGCCGAACGGCAGCCAGCTCTGGTAGAGCGAGACCACGCCGATGACGACGAAGAAGTGGAAGTGCGCCTCGGTGAGGCCGTCGAACAGCGCGACGACGGCCATCGACGCCGCGAGCAGGCTGACCGTCGTCGCACCGGACTGCAGGCCGCGGGCGGCTCCGGGCAGCACCAGGAACAGCAGGGGGTAGCCGACGGCGAACACGGTGAACACCGTGGTCAACAGGTCGGCTCCGGTGGCAGGGGCGACCAGGCCCAGGGCGGCGGCCTGCAGCCCCGCGATCCACACGATCACGCGGTGGCGGCGCCGCCAGACCTCGTCGGGCAGCATCCGACCCTGGGGGAGCAGCGCGGCGAGCCGGCTGGAGAGTGTCGGGTGCACGTCTGGGTCATCGGCCGGACGGCGGCCAGGTGCAGTGTTCCGGGCCACGACCACCCCGAAGGGGGCAGACCGGCGCGGGCCGCGGAATCCCCCGGGCAGGTTTCCGCCACCACGGGAGCCCGGTACTCCCCTGGCATGGCCCCGACCGTCGTCGTCGACCTCGACAAGGTGCTGCTCTCCGGCGACGCCTCGACACTCTTCCTCGCCGGCCGGCTGCGGCAGTCGCCGCTGCGGGTCCTGCCGCTGCTTGCCGCGGCCCCCCTGCTGCTGCCCGGCTCGGCGCTGCCCTGGACCCGGCCGCAGGCCGCCCGCCTGCTCACCCGGCTGGCGGTGGGTGGGCGGTCGGCTCCGGACGTCGAGGCGGTGGCCGACGCCTACCGCACGGCACTGACCCGCCGCCCGGAGGCCGCCGTCGCCGAGGCGATCGCGTGCGTGCGGGCGCACCGCGCGGCCGGGGACGAGGTCGTCGTCGCGACCGGCTGCGAGGAGACGATGGCGCGCGGGTTCCTCACCGCGGTCGGCCTGGGGGACGTCGACGTCGTCGGCTCGACCGGGTCGCTCGTACCGCCCCGGGTGCGGCGCGCGATGGGCGCGACGAAGGTGCAGATGCTGATCGACCGCGGGTACCCGCCCCCGTGGGTCGCCGTCTACAGCGACAGCGACTCGGACCTGCCGCTGTTCGCCGGCACGCCACGCCCGGTCCTGGTCAACGCCGACGAGCGGACCGCGGCGCGGGTGACCCGGGTGCTGGGCCGCCGTCCGGAGACGGTCACCTGGCGCTGAGACGACGCCGCCGTCCGCCCACGGTCGCCGCGGGAGCCGCGAGCGGGTAGGCAGGGGTCCGTGCGAGCCATCGTCTACACCGAGAACGGCGATCCCGACGTCCTGCGGCTGGTCGACCGGCCCAGCCCCGACCCCGGCCCCGGAGAGGTGCGGGTCCGCCTGGCCTTCGCCGGGGTCAACCCCACCGACTGGAAGCGCCGCCGCACCGCGCCCCCGGACCCCGGCGGGCAGGTCCCCGGCCAGGACGGGGCCGGCACGGTGGAGGCGGTCGGCCAGGGCGTCGACCCGGCGATCGTCGGTCAGCGGGTGTGGGTGTGGGAGGCGGCCTGGCAGCGGGCGCACGGAACGGCGGCCGAGCACACCGTCGTCCCCGTCCGGCAGACCGTGCTGCTCGGCGGGGACGCCTCCCTGCAGCTGGGCGCCGCCCTGGGCATCCCGTTCCTCACCGCGCACCGCTGCCTGACCCTCGGCGAGTCGGTGCCCGACCGGCTCGGCCCCGGGACCCTCCAGGGCCGGACGGTGCTGGTCGCCGGCGGCGCGGGCGCGGTCGGCAACGCCGCCGTCCAGCTGGCGCGCTGGGCCGACGCCACGGTGATCACCACCGTCAGCAGCCCCGCGAAGGCACAGCTGGCCGCGGCCGCCGGCGCCTCACACGTCGTCGACTACCGGCGGCAGGACGTCGTCGAGGAGGTCCGCAGGATCGCCCCGCACGGGGTGGACACGATCGTCGAGGTCTCCGCGGCCCGGAACGCCGGGATCGACGCCCAGGTGATCGGGCGGCACGGCGCGGTGGCGATGTACGCCGACGACGGCGGCGCCGAGGTCACCATCCCGGTGCGGCTGCAGATGAACGCCAACGCCCGCTGGCAGTTCGTCTTCGTCTACACCGAGCCGCGGCGGGCCAAGGAGCTCGCCGTCGAGGACGTCAACGCCGCCGTTCTGGACGGCGCGGTCCGGGTCGGTGAGGACGCCGGGCTGCCGCTGCACGTGTACCCGCTGGCCGAGACCGCGCAGGCGCACCGGGCCGTCGAGGAGGGCGCCGTCGGCAAGGTGCTGATCGACGTCACGGCCTGAGCTGTCGGAGTGGATCCGTGGGCGTGACACCCACGGATCCACTCCGACACGTCAGCCGACGCCGAGGTCGCGGGCGATGAGCATCCGCTGCACCTCGCTGGTCCCCTCGCCGATCTCCAGGATCTTCGCGTCGCGGTAGAACCGCCCGACCGGGAACTCGTTCATGAACCCGTAGCCGCCGTGCACCTGGGTGGCGTAGCGGGCGTTGTCCATCGCCACCTCGGAGCTGTACAGCTTGGCGATGGAGGCCTCGCGCTTGAACGGCTCGCCGCGCAGCATCTTCTCCGCGGCCCGGTAGTACGCCAGCCGCGCGGTCGAGGCGCGCACCTCCATGTCGGCGATCATGAACTGGACGGCCTGGTTGCGGCCGATCGGCTGCCCGAACGCCTCGCGCTGCCCGGCGTACTTCACCGACTCGTCCACGCACCCCTGCGCCAGGCCCACGGCCAGCGCGGAGATCGCGATGCGCCCCTCGTCGAGGATTGACAGGAACTGCGCGTAGCCGCGGCCCCGCTCGCCGACCAGGTTCCCCTCGGGCACCCGGCAGTCGCTGAACGAGAGCTCGCGGGTGTCCGAGGCGTTCCAGCCGACCTTCGAGTACCGCTGGCCGACGGTGAACCCGGGCGTCCCCGACGGGATGGCGATGGCGGAGATCTCCTTGCCGCCGTCCGGCCGGGTGCCCGTGACCGCGGTGACGGTGACCAGCTCGGTCAGCTCGGTGCCGGCGTTGGTGATGAACGCCTTCGAGCCGCTGACCACCCAGTGCCCGTCCTCCAGGCGCGCGGTGGTGCGGGTGGCACCGGCGTCCGAACCGCCGCCGGGCTCGGTCAGCCCGAACGCGCCCAGCGCCTCACCGGAGCACAGCCGCGGCAGCCACGCCCGCTTCTGCTCCTCGGTGCCGAACCGGTAGATCGGCATGGCGCCCAGCGAGACCCCGGCCTCCAGCGTGATCGCCACGGAGGAGTCGACCCGCGCCAGCTCCTCCAGCGCCACGCACAGGTCGAAGTAGGTGCCGCCCGAGCCGCCGTACTCCTCGGGGAACGGCAGCCCGAACAGGCCGAGCTCCCCCATCTGCCGCACGATCGCGGTCGGGAACTCGTCGCGCTCGTAGAACTCCCCGATCTGCGGGGCGATGACCTCCTGGGCGAACTGGCGGACCGTCTTCCGCAGCGCCTCGGTCTCCTCGTCGAGCCGGTAGTCCAGCATCCGGGTCACTCCCCCTCGTCGGCGGCCGATGGGGTCACCACGGCCACCCGCTCGTCCAGCCGGACCTGTTGGCCCGCTGTCACGCCGAGCTCGGTGACCGTCCCCGCGACGGGGGCGGTCAGCACGTGCTCCATCTTCATGGCCTCGACGACCAGCAGCGGGGTCCCCGCCTCCACCTGGTCGCCGACGACCGCGCGCACCACCGTCACCGTCCCCGGCATGGGTGCGCTGACGACGCCGTCCCCTCCGGCGCCCTCGGCCGCCGTGTGCAGGCGCTCGTGCTCCCGGAAGGCGGTCACCCGGCCCTCGGCCGCCAGCCACACGTCGCCCCCGGCGTGGACGACGAGGTACCGCCGGGTGACGCCGTCCAGGGTCACCGCCAGCTCGTCGCCGTCGCGGACCGCCCGCGCGGGCACCGGTTCCCCGTCCTCCACCCGGACGACGGCGTCGGCCGCGCGGCCGCGCACCCGCACGGTCACCGGCGCACCGCCGGCCGCCTGCAGCCGGCGCACGGTCCAGGCCGGCTCGCCGAGCCGCCAGCCGTCGGGGACGTCCCAGCGGTCGACGACCGGCCCGGCGGGCTCGGACTCGAGGAGGAGCGCCAGCGCGGCGGCCGCGTACACGGCCTCGGACGGCGGCCCGACGGCGGTGAGCGCCTCGCCGCGCCGCTCGATGAGGCCCGTGTCCAGCCGCCCGGCGACCACGTCGGGATCGGTGAGCAGGGCGCGCAGGAACGCGGTGTTGGTCGGCACGCCCAGCACGGCGGTGTGCCCGAGCGCGCCGACCAGCCGGGCCCGCGCGGTCTCCCGGTCGGGGCCGTGCGCGATCACCTTGGCCAGCATCGGGTCGTAGTCGCTGCCGACGACGGAGCCGACGGCCAGCGAGGTGTCCACCCGCACCCCCGCGCCGGCCGGTTCGCGCAGGCCGAGCACGGTGCCGGCCTGCGGGAGGAAGCCGCGGGCGGGGTCCTCGGCGTAGAGCCGCGCCTCGACGGCGTGCCCGTCGAGCCGGACGTCGTCCTGACCGAACGGCAGCCGCTCCCCCGCGGCCACCCGCACCTGGAGCTCCACCAGGTCCAGCCCGGTGACGCACTCGGTGACCGGGTGCTCGACCTGCAGCCGGGTGTTCATCTCGAGGAAGAAGAAGTCGCTCGACCGCTCGGCGTCGACGATGAACTCCACCGTGCCGGCTCCGGTGTAGCCCACCGCGCGGGCGGCCCCGACGGCGGCGGCGCCCATGGCAGCCCGCTGCGCGGGATCCAGCAGCGGCGAGGGGGCCTCCTCGATGACCTTCTGGTGCCGGCGCTGCAGGCTGCACTCGCGCTCACCGAGGTGGACGACGGTGCCGTGCGCGTCGCCGAGCACCTGCACCTCGATGTGCCGGGCCGAGCCGATGTAGCGCTCCACGAGCAGGGTGTCGTCGCCGAAGGAGCCGCGGGCCTCGCGCCGGGCGGCGGCGATCGCGTCACGGAGCTCCGCCTGCGACCGCACCACCCGCATGCCCTTGCCGCCGCCGCCGGCGCTCGGCTTGAGCAGCACCGGGAAGCCGGCCTCGACCGCCGCGGCGGCCACGGCGTCGTCGTCCATGCCCGGCTCGGTGCGGCCGGGGACGACCGGCACGCCGGCCGCCGTCACGGTCTGCTTGGCGCGGATCTTGTCGCCCATCGCCTCGATCGCGGCGACCGGCGGGCCGATGAAGACGATCCCCGCCTTCTCGCAGGCCCGCGCGAACTCGACGTTCTCCGACAGGAAGCCGTACCCGGGGTGGATCGCCTGGGCGCCGGTGCGGGCGGCGGCGTCCAGCACCCGCTCGATCGACAGGTAGCTGTCGGCCGCCGGCGCCGGGCCGATGGGGACGGCGACGTCGGCGACGTGCGTGTGCAGCGCGCCGGCGTCGGCCGCGCTGTACACGGCGACCGACCGGATGCCCATGGACCGCAGCGTGCGGATCACCCGGACCGCGATCTCCCCGCGGTTGGCGACCAGGACCGTCTCGAACACGCTCAGCTCCCCGTTCCAGGGGCGGAAATGGCCATTTCCGCCCTCACATCCGGAAGACGCCGTAGCCGACGTCTTCCAACGGGGCGTTCGCGCAGGCGGACAGGGCCAGGCCGAGCACGGTGCGGGTCGAGGCGGGGTCGATGACGCCGTCGTCCCACAGCCGGGCCGTGGCGTAGTACGGGTGGCCCTGGTGTTCGTACTGCTCGCGGATCGGCGCCTTGAACGCCTCCTCGTCGGCGGCCGGCCACTGCTCGCCGCGGGCCTCGAACCCGTCGCGGCGCACCTGGGCCAGCACCGACGCCGCCTGGTCCCCGCCCATCACCGAGATGCGGGCGTTGGGCCAGGTGAACAGGAAGCGGGGCGAGTAGGCCCGGCCGCACATCGAGTAGTTGCCCGCCCCGAACGAGCCGCCGATGACGACGGTCAGCTTCGGCACCCGGGCGCAGGCGACGGCGGTGACCATCTTGGCGCCGTGCTTGGCGATGCCGCCGGCCTCGTAGTCGCGGCCGACCATGAACCCGGAGATGTTCTGCAGGAACAGCAGCGGGATGCTGCGCCGGTCGCACAGCTCGATGAAGTGCGCGCCCTTGAGCGCCGACTCGGCGAACAGCACGCCGTTGTTGGCGACGATCCCGACCGGATGGCCGTGCAGCCGGGCGAAGCCGGTGACCAGCGTCTGCCCGTACAGCGGCTTGAACTCGGCGAACCGGCTGCCGTCGACCAGCCGGGCGATGACCTCGCGGACGTCGTAGGGCGTGCGGGAGTCCGGCGGCACCACCTCGTACAGCGACTCCGGCGGGTGCAGCGGCTCCTCGGCCGGTTCGACGTCCCACGGCCGGGGGCTGCGCGGGCCCAGGGTGCCCACGATCTGCCGGACCAGCTGCAGGGCGTGCGCGTCGTCCTCGGCCAGGTGGTCGGTCACCCCGCTGACCCGGCTGTGCAGGTCGCCGCCGCCGAGCTCCTCGGCGGTGACCACCTCGCCGGTCGCCGCCTTCACCAGTGGCGGGCCGCCGAGGAAGATCGTGCCCTGCTCGCGGACGATGACCGCCTCGTCGCTCATCGCCGGCACGTAGGCCCCGCCGGCGGTGCACGACCCGAGGACGGCGGCGATCTGCGGGATGCCGGCCTTGGACATCGTCGCCTGGTTGTAGAAGATCCGGCCGAAGTGCTCGCGGTCGGGGAAGACCTCGTCCTGCATCGGCAGGAACGCCCCGCCGGAGTCGACCAGATAGACGCACGGCAGCCGGTTGTGCAGCGCGACCTCCTGGGCACGCAGGTGCTTCTTCACCGTCATCGGGTAGTAGGTGCCGCCCTTGACGGTGGCGTCGTTGGCCACCACCACGCACTCCCGGCCGGCGACCCGGCCGATGCCGGTGATGATCCCGGCGGCCGGCGCGTCGCCGCCGTAGAGCCCGTGCGCGGCCAGCGGCGAGAGCTCCAGATACGGGCTGCCCGGGTCGAGCAGGGCGTCGACCCGCTCACGGGGCAGGAGCTTGCCGCGCTCGACGTGCCGCTGCCGGGCCCGCTCCCCGCCGCCGAGTGCGACCCGCTGCAGCTGCGCGGCCAGGTCGGCGGCGAGCTCGGCGTGGGCGGCGGCGTTGCGCGCGGCGGCCGCGGCGTCGGCGGTCGGGGTCCGAGCCAGCACGGGGGCGTCCACGGGCCGATGTTAACGACCGTTCACGCTGTGGGTCAACGCGCGTTAACATCTCGTCCGTGACCGAGGTCGACACCGCCCTGCACGCCGACGCGACGCGGCCGTCGCGCCGCGAGCAGATCCTGCGGGCCGCCGCGCAGCTGTTCGCCGAGCGCGGGTCGCGCGCCGTCGGGGTGGACGACGTCGGGGCGGCCGTGGGCGTGACCGGGCCGGCGATCTACCGCCACTTCGCCAGCAAGGACGCGATGCTGGCCGAGATGCTGCTGCGGATCAGCGAGCGGCTGCTGGCCGGCGGCACCGCCAGGGTGGCCGCCGCGGGCGAGGACCCGCTCGTCCAGCTGCGCACGCTGATCGCGTTCCAGGTCGACTTCGCGCTGGACAACCCGGCCCTGATCACCGTGCACGATCGCGACCTGGGCTCGCTGCCCGAGGAGGACGCCGCGCAGGTGCGCCGGCTGCAGCGGCGCTACGTCGAGGTGTGGGTGGGCGTGCTGGGCCGGCTGCACCCGCACACCGACGCCGACGTCAGCCGGGCGCGGGCGCACGCGCTGTTCGGGCTGGTCAACTCGACGCCGCACAGCGCCGGCCGGTTGCCCCGCGACCGGATGGCCGCGCTGCTCGCCGCGATGGCCGAGGCCGCCGCCACCGGCTGCTGAGGCGCCGCGCACCGATGTGAGGCGGCCGCACCCGACTGAGGCAAAGGAAGCTCTGCCCACGTCTGGCGGCGCCGGACGTGGGAACAGCTTCCTATGCCTGGGGCGTCAGCCGGCCGTGGGCTCCGGCATGGGCAGGACGAGGGCGGTCGAGGCGAGGACGTCGAGGTCCGCGGCGGTCCCACCGGCACCCGGCGCCGCCCAGGCGGTCTCGACGATGGTCACGGTGCTCCCGGAGACCGCGCTGGCGTACTCGGCGCCCGACAGCTGCTCCGGACCCCCGCCGTAGCGCACGCCCTCGCGCAGCAGGTCACTGACGTTGCCGCTGCCGTTGCGGTCGGCCAGCGCGCGCAGCGCCCGGGCGGCGGCGGTGTCGGGCATCGCCACGACCGACACCGACACGACCGCGGGTCGCCCCCCGACGTCGCTCGAGTACAGCGCCCGGGACAGGCCCGCGCAGTCGGTGTCGGCGAAGAAGTCGGCCACCGCGCCGTAGGCGTTGCCGGCGCAGGTCGGGTCGGCCTGCACGGCCTGGACGACGAACGTCCGGCCGTCGACGACCTCGCTGTCGCCCGGCCGGGGCCCCGTCTCCTCCTCGGCCGGCGGGGTCGAGGCCGACGCCGCCGACGTGCCGGCCCCGGGTGTCGCCGGCGGCTCGTCGTCCGTGCCGAGCAGCAGCGCCCCGCCGATCCCGAGGACGGCGACGACCAGCAACGCCGCCACGACCAGCAGCACGGTCCGCCGAGACGACGGCGGGCGCCGGCGCGGGCCCACCAGGGGCACGTCGTCCGGAGGGGCGGCGCGGGGCGCCGGCGGCGCGGGTGGCGCCGGCGGAGCGGGTGGCACGGCCGCCGGGGCGGGCTCCGGGTCGGCCGGCGCGGCGTCGGTGAACAGGCCGCCGATGCCGCCGGTCTCCTCGACGGCCACGCCGGCCGTCGGCCCGACCAGCGTGTCCTGGTGGACGGGCACCGCGGGATCGGGGCGGACCTCCTGCGCGGAGGCCGGTCCGGCGACCGCGACCGGTTCCGCACGCTGGGCCAGGGCCTGCGCGACCGCCGCATCCCGCGCGGCGGCGGCCCTGGCGGCGGCCTCCTCGTCGGCGCGGATCGCGGCCGCGGCCACCGCCGCGGCGGCCGCGGGGTCGACCAGCGGCCGGCCCGCCGGGGCGTGCGACCCGGACCAGGACGGCGTCTCCGGGACGGCCGGACGCGGTGCGGCGTTCATCGCCGCGGGCGCCAGCAGTTCGGGGGTGCGGAGGACGTACGGCGAGTACGGGAACCCCTCGCTGTTGAGCTGCTGGACCGACGGGCCGCGACCGGGCATCCCGAGCGCCTCCAGGGCGGCCCGCACGTCGGCCGTCGTCCAGAGCCGGGGGTTGTCGACGCCGGTGTAGCGCGCCGCGCGGGCGATGCCGAGCAGCAGCGAGCGCGGCTCGAGCAGGGCGACCTGGTCGCCCTCGCCGAGGTCGCCGTCGGCCGGCACCAGCCCGGTGAGCTCGCCGACGAGCACGGTGAGCCGGGCGATCCGGCCCGGTTCCAGCCCGGCGCGGCGCAACCGGACGGCGGCGTCCATGCCGGCGCGCATGAGGCCGTCCAGCGGGGTGGAGCCGCCCCCGGCCAGCTGCAGTACGTCGCCCGGCCCGGCGTCGGGCCCGATCGTCCAGGCGCCGTCGGGCGAGGTGGTCACGACGCCGCTCTGCCGCACGACCTCCACCACGCGGACGACGGCCAGCCCCTCGGGCACGAAGAGCACGGCGTCGGAGATCCGGCGCTCCATCGGCCCGTCGACGACGGGGACGGAGGCGACGACCGCGCCGCGGACGGCCCCGCCGGTGTCCCACCGGGCCAGTTCCGCGAACAGCGCTCGCTCCCCCGCCGTCTGCAGCGGCATGGGGGTGAGGGGCAGCACGTCGTCCTCCGAGCGGGGTGTGGGGAGCGGGAGGCGGTCCGGGACCGCGCGCGGCTCCGGGTCGGCCGCGGGCCGGGGCGACCGGCGTCCGGCAGGAGCCCGTCAGCCCGACGTTACGTCATGTGACGGGCCGGTCCGGAGCGTCAGCGGGTCGGCGTGGCGCCCGGCAGGAGGGCGTGGTCGCCGGCGCGACCGGGCTCCACCGGCAACCGCCACGCGGCGAGCCAGCGGCTGCGGTCGAGCACGTCGACCGCCGTCCACAGGAGCGTGAACGTGGTGCCGACCAGCAGGACCGACCACCACGTCCAGTCCCACGGCGGCAGGAAGCCCGCCGCGTCCTGCACCGCGCCGGCGGCGTAGAAGACGGCGGTGACCAGCGGCCCGGCCAGCCACCCGGGCACCCGCCAGGTGACCGCGAGGTCGATCGCGACCGCGCCGACGACGAGGACGACGGGCAGCACCGACGGCGGGAAGTCCATCGCGACCAGACCGAGCCACATCACCGCGCGGTAGGCCAGGTAGGTGGCCGCGATGGCCGTGGCGGTCCAGCGCAGGCCGACGAGCTTGCGGGCGACCACGAGGGCGAGCAGGCCGGCGCAGAGCATCCACGCCGGGTGCACCCAGGAGGGCACCGGGAGCATGAACATCTGCGGCGTCTGGCCCTGGGCGGCGGCGAAGTCCAGCAGCTGCGGCTCGGCCGTCGTCCGCCCGGCCTCGTAGGCCTCCAGCGAGAGGACGCCGTACTCCTGGTGCTGGTTGGGGAAGACGACGTTCTCGACGAAGAACAGCCACAGGCCGAGGGAGACCAGGTCGCGGACCCGGCCGGGCGCGGCGTACAGCCACCAGCCGCGGATCGCGCCGGCCAGCATGATCGCCGTCCCGATGTAGAGCAGGGCGTGGCTGGGGCTCCAGCTGGTGATGTCCAGCCCGTTGATCCGGTGGTTGAGGATGTCGATCGGGATGGCGACGAGGAAGGTCGCGATGCCGGCCTGCATCAGGCGCAGCGCCCGGCGGTCCACGCCGTGCCCGCTGTAGCTGTGGAAGACCACCAGCGCGATGACCACCGCGGTGCCGGCGGAGTTGAGCAGGTGGGGCGGGGCGAGGTCGTCGCGCAGCCAGCGGAAGTGCCAGGAGACGTCCCACGACGAGCCGAGCATCTTGAGCAGGAAGGCGCCCAGCCACGCGGTGTAGATCCAGCGCAGCTCCTGCTGCGTCGTCGGCCGGCCGGGCTGTCCGGGCGTCATGTAAGCCGGCCAGAGCCAGCGGAGGGCGGCGACGGGGTGGCGCAGCGCTGCGGTCAGGGACCCCGGAGCCGCGGGGACCACTCGGTCGGGCGCGACGGGTGCGGCGGCAGGGGGCACGGCAGAACTCCTGGTGTCGGGGCTGGCGTCCCCGAGCCTAGCCGCGGAGGACCCCGTTTCCCGACCCTCGACTGGCACTGGTGCGCCGGGTGCGGTAGTGGGCGGACGCGCGGGGCGGACGTGGCGAACGGGACGTAGGGTCGGCGGACGTGGCGGAGAGCGCGGGGCACCTGGTCTGGATCGACTGCGAGATGACGGGGCTGGACCTGACCCGGGACAAGCTCATCGAGGTGGCGGTCCTGGTCACCGACTCCGAGCTCAACGTCCTCGACCCGGGCCTCGATCTGGTCATCTCCGCCGACGACGCCGACCTCGACGGCATGGCCGACGTCGTCACCGAGATGCACGCGAAGTCCGGCCTGACCGACGCCGTCCGGGCGGCGACGCTGACCGTGGCCGAGGCCGAGCAGCAGCTGCTGGCCTACGTGAAGCGGTTCGTCCCCGAGCGGCGGGCGGCCCCCCTGTGCGGCAACTCGATCGGCACCGACCGCGGCTTCCTCGCCCGCGACATGCCCGAGCTCGACGACCACCTGCACTACCGGATGATCGACGTCTCCTCGATCAAGGAGCTGGCCCGCCGCTGGTTCCCGCGGGTCTACTTCGCCCAGCCCCAGAAGGGCCTGGCCCACCGCGCGCTCGCCGACATCATCGAGTCGGTGCGGGAGCTGGCCTACTACCGGCAGACGCTGTTCGTCGACGCTCCCGGCCCCGCCACGACCGAGGCGCAGGCCGCGTCGGCCCGGGTCACCGAGTCCTTCGCCGCCTTCTTCGCCGCCGAGGACGCCGGCGCCGCGGAGGAGCCACCCCCGGCCGCGTCCGACCTCTGAGGTCCTCCGGTATCGTTGTCCCGGTTCCCCGGTCGACCGCTCTCGCCAGCGGCCGGCCGGAGACGTGGTGGGTGTAGCTCAGCTGGTAGAGCACCAGGTTGTGATCCTGGGTGTCGCGGGTTCGAGCCCCGTCACTCACCCCACGTGGAGAGGCCCTGACCGGTCCGCCGGTCAGGGCCTCTCCTGGCGCAAGGTGCTCGATGTGGTCGCGGCCGGCACGCCCAGGTCGGCGCCGAGCCAGGCCGGACCCCGACGCTCAGGGCTGCAGAGCTCGACGACGGTCCTCCACCTCGGCGGCGGTGCGTCGCGGACTGGTGTGCGGGCGGCTGGACCGGTCGACCAGGCCGGCCTCGCCTTCAACCTCATAGCGGCCGATGCCGGTCCGCACGCACTTGCGCGAGAGCCCCATCGCCGCGGCGATGTGCGCCTGGCGCCGGCCGGCCCGGTAGCGGGCGATGATCAGGAACCGGCCGTGCACGGTCGTGCGGGCATTACCGTGGGACACGAGAACCTCCGAGCGGCGGTGGGCCTTCGACAAGCCACACTCCACTCGGAGGTTCTCCCGCGTTCAAGCCAGACCGCTGTCACCAACGTTCTGGCCGGGTACAGCTGATAGCAGTTGTTGGAGCCGGCTGGGCCGCCTCAGCTGGCCGAGGGCGTTGGCCGGGTCTCCCACTCAAGCTGGATCCCGGCGGCGCGCCGTTTCAGCACCGGGAGGTCGATGAGGCGCAGCTCGAAGGAGCACAGGTCCTTCCGCAGCCGTTCCGCGAGGTCTGGGTGCCCCTCCTCGTCAAGTTGCGACCTCAGCTGAGAGAGGCCCTTCAGGAACTTCGACTGTTCCTGCTCACGCACCTGCGCCGCGGAAGCCGCCGCCTCCTCCGCAGCCTTTGCAGCCCTCTGTCTCCGGCGCACGTCACTGATCGCGAGGCCTCCGCCGAGCGCGATGACCCCGGCGGCGGGGGCGGTCATACTGCTCAGGATGTCCCACCGATCGTCGGCGAGGAAGACAGCCAGCCCGCCGCCGCCGCCGAGGACGATGTCGGACCAGGTTCGGAACCGGTCGAAGTAGCCAGCAGCCGTCGTCGGAGTCTGACTCTCAGTCGCCGCCGCCTGCGCTGACGTGTCAGACGACGCTGCCGGCGCCTCTCCGTTGCTCTCGGCGGGTGATGCCTGGGCGGCTGACGTTGTCGCCTCGGGCGCGGCTCGCGAAGATGGCTGCACTCTCACCCTGGCCCGCCCACCTTCGCTTCCAACCGCCGCACTCGTTCGCTCAAGCCGCGAACCTCCTCGAAAGCCATCCGGTGCTGCGTTCGCCGCTCGTCAGCGGCGTGCTGCAGCCGGCGCAGTCGCCGGCGCCCGGCCCACAAGGAGACGTACGTCCCCCAACCGATCACGGGGATCCACCACGGCACCTGCGCGACGTAGTTGTCCGCGATGAAGACAGCGGCCAGAGCCGTGAGCCAGGCGAGGTCCAGCCTGGGACTGCGTTGCTCAGCCGCCATTGAAGGTGCCTTCGTCGTTTCGGGTCTGCGTCCCGCCCAGCGCCGAGCGGCACTCCGCGGTGCCGCGATGATGGCATGAACCCGCGTCCGTCGGAACAGGGCGTGAGCAATGATGTTCATCGCGTGGCTTCAGTACCTTTGGACTCAGATCAGCGCCACTAGGTGGGCCGCACCAACCCTGTGCGTCGGAGCTGTGTCGAGTTCCGGATGCGGGCGAGGACTGAGCCCACGCCCCCCACCAGGCGGGCGAGCGCGGAGCGTCCGCCAATGAAAGGCAGCCGCTCAGTAAGACCCACCCCCCGGCCACCGCGTCGACGTTGTGGCGAACCGGTGTCACCGCGCCGAGCGGGTGACCGAGTCGTCGGCCGGTCCTCGCGGCCTTGACCAGCCGTGACCTGTGCCTCCGACGGCCCGGGACGGTCCAGAGCCGCCGGCCGCTGTCCGTCCGGCGTACTCAGAGAACACGGTGCGCGGCCATGTGCGGAGGCGGCAGCGGAAGCTCGCCACCCCGGACCGGGACGGCGTCGTCGACCGCGCCCGCAGGCTGGGCCTCCTGTAGCGCGTGCGCGACCGGTTCGCCGGTCAGGGCCTCTCGCCGTCGCGGCTCAGGTCCCCACCTCGAGCCGCACGCCGTCGGCTGCCAGCCGGTCGGCCAGGTCGGCGAGGAGCCGGGCGGCGTCGGGATCGACGGTGGCCGGCGGCCGGATCAGCACGGTGATGTGCCGGTGGCCGCACCGCTCCAGCGCGAGGACCGTGCCGCACAGCAGCTCGGCGCCCACCCGGTCGAGGTGGCCGCGGGTGCGGATCGCACCCCGCGTCTGGTCGACCGAGGCGGTGAAGATCGGGGCCTGCGGGTACGCCGCGGGTGGCACCGAGCTGCTCGCAGGAGTGGTCTCCACCACGTTGGAGTGCATGAAGAAACAAGTAGGCCACGGAACTCGTCAGTTCCAGGGTCTTCCGGCCCTGCCCAGGTCCGCAATGGGCCGCGGGCACAGCAGAGACGACCGCGCGGCCGGCCGCCGGGTGGCCACGTGCCCGGTGGGACGGCAGTGACGGCTGCGCCGAACACGCCTCCGCAGGTGCTGGTCGCCCCCGCCCGGCCTGGCGACCCTGGGGGCATGACTCTCGCCTACTCCTATGGGACCGCTCACGCCGTCGTGATGGTCGGCTCGGTGGGCAGCGCCGAGGGGCTCCAGCCGCGGCAGATCGGGCCGGCGCACGCGACGATCGGGAAGGTGACCGGCCGCAGCCGCAAGGCGCTGTGCGGCGCCTACGTCGCGGTGGACGAGCAGACGATCTGGCCGCCAGAGGGCTACGAGAACGCGCAGCTGTGCGCGGAGTGCACCACCCTCGCCGCCCTGTAGGTCAGCCGCCGGCCACCGACGGGAGCACCTGGACGACGGCGCCGTCGGGCACCGCGGCGTCCAGCCCGCCGGTGAACCGGACGTCGTCGCCGTCCACGTAGACGTTGACGAACCGCCGTATCGCCCCCGCCTCGTCCCGGATCCGCCGGTCGAGCCGGGGGTGGTCGGCCGCCACCGCGTCCAGCAACTCGGCGAGCGTCCCGCACCGCTCCACGTGCAGGTGCTTCGCGCCGCCGGCGAGGTCGGCCAGGACGCCGGGCAGCACCACCTCGACCGACATCACGGGATCCGGGCCGCGCGCACGACGAGGACGTCGGGCAGGTGGTCGGCGACGAGGGTGAAGGACTCCCCCTCGTCGGCGCTGGCGTACACGCAGCCGTCGCGGGTCCCGACGTAGATCCCGGTGGGGTCGCCGTCGTCGGCGCAGAAGCCGTCGCGCATGACCGCTGCCCAGAACCGGTCGGGCAGGCCGGTGCTCAGCTCGGTCCAGGTCTCGCCCGCGTCCCGGGTGCGATGCACCCGCAGCCGACCGCCCGGGGGGACTCGCTGCATGTCGGCGACCAGCGGCACGACCCAGGCGGTGCCGGGCGTGACCGGCGAGGCGACGATCGGGAAGCCGAAGTCGGCCGGGAGGCCCTCGGCGATCGAGGTCCAGCTGCCTCCGGCGTCGTCGGTGCGGAAGACGCCGAAGTGGTTCTGCGCGTACATCCGGTCGGGGCCGGCGGCGTCGACGGCGACCTTGTGCACGCACTGCCCGTACTCCGGCGGGGGCTCGGGCATGAACACCGCGCTGATCCCGCGATTGCGCGGCGCCCACTGCTGCCCGCCGTCCTCGCTCACGTAGACCCCGCCGGTGCTCATCGCCACCGTGACCCGGTCCGACGCCGGGTCGGGCAGCACCGTGTGCACCGCGCCTCCGCCGCCGCCGGGCTCCCAGGTCGGCCGGTGCGGGTGGTCCCACAGCCCACGGACCAGGTCGAAGCTGCAGCCGCCATCGGTGCTCCGCCACAGCGAGTGCGGCTCGCAGCCGGCCCACACCACCTCGGGCCGGTCGGCGCTGTCGGGGCGCAGCTGCCAGACGCGGGCCAGGGCGGCACCGGAGTCCTCGGGGAAGCGGATCGCGCCGGAGTCGGTCTCCTGCCAGCTGCCGCCGAGGTCGTCGGACCACATGACGGTCGGGCCCCAGTGGCCGTACTGGATGCCGGCGAGCACGCGCGGCTGCGACCGGCGGGTGTCGATCGAGACCGCCGCGACCTCCTGGGCGAGCAGGTGCGGCTCACCCAGCGTCCAGGTGCGGCGGTCGTCGTCGCTGCGGGCCAGCCACAGGCCCTTGCGCGTACCGATGGCGAGCAGGTCGGTCATGACGCCCCTCCGGGTCCGGCGGACGGGGCGCAGCGTGCGCCCCTCGAGGGGTCAGACCCCCCGAGGGGCGAGAACTCACCGGCGGGTGGCGCCACCCGTGGGCTGGTCGGGGCCGGCGGACTCGGCGGTCCGGCCACCCTCGTGCCGACCGGCGTCGGGACCGGTGCCGTCGTACCGGGCGGCGTCGCGCCGCTCGTGCTGGTCGTGCTGATCGGCCAGACCGGGCGCCAGCTTCTCGGCCTTCGCCCGCAGCTGGTCGGCCGCCGACGCGTGCTCCTGCGCCTGCGCGTGCCGTTGTGCGGCCTCCTGCTCGGCGAGCCGGGTGCGCTCCTCGACCTCGGCGCGCTCGCGGCGGGCGCGGGCGGCCTGTTCCTCGGCGGCGGCGCGCTCCTTCTCCGCCTGCACGCCGCGCATCTGCGCCTCCTGCAGGTGCTCGCGGGCCTGTTCCCGCTTGCGGGCACCGTTGATGCGGTTGCGCTTGGCGAGCATCAGGGCCAGCAGCGCGAGCAGCACCACCGCGACCACGACGATGAGCACGATCACCCAGGTGTCCACGGCACTCTCCTCAGCTCGGGGACCGGAGTGATCACTGCCCGCGGGAGAGCCGGCGAAACGCCGGGACGACGACCGTCAACTCACTTGAGCGCGCTGCCGGCCTGCCACTCCTCCCACGGGATCGTCCAGTCGTAGATGTCGGAGCGCAGCGTGCCGGCGCTGGAGTTGCGGATCTCGACGACGTCGCCGGGCTGCGTGAACTCGTAGAACCAGCGGGCGTTGTCGGTCGAGACGTTGATGCAGCCGTGCGAGACGTTCTCCCGGCCCTGCTGCGCCACCGACCAGGGCGCGGCGTGCACGAACTCACCGCTGTCGGACAGCCGGACGGCGTACTCGACGGGGGTCCGGTAGCCCTCCGGGCTGTCCACCGGCACGCCGTAGGTGCTGGAGTCCATGACCCGGTCGCGGTTCATCTCGGTGACCACGTGGGCGCCGTTGTAGCTCGGGTTGTCGGGGCTGCCGGCGCTCATCGGGAAGGTCTGCACCAGCTGGTCGCCGTCGTAGACCTCCATCGTGTGCGTCGCGGCGTCGGCGACCGAAACGTGCCGCTCGCCGACCCGGAAGGACACCGCGCGGTCCTTCTCGCCCCACACACCCTCGCCGAGCGCGACGCCGTACAGGTCGGCCTCGAGCGTGACGTCGGTGTTCTCCGGCCAGTACTGGGACGGCCGGAAGTGCACCTCGGTGTCGCTGAACCAGTTCCAGACGCCGTCGGTCGGCGTGGTGCTGGTCACCAGCAGGTGGCTCTCGACGGCGGCCTTGTCGGCGACCGGGTCGTCGAACCAGACGCGGATCGGCATGCCGACGCCGACGGTCTGGCCGTCGAGCGGGCCGACGGAAGGGGTGGAGAGCGTCTGCGGGGTGACCGTCGTGAACGTCGTCGCGGCCTCGACCGGCTCCTCGTCCTCGCCCTCCGCGGTGGCGGTGAGGGTGTAGCTGGTCCCGTAGGCCAGCGGGCTGTCCGGGGTGAAGAGGTCGGTGGCGGGGTTCCCGGGCGCGTCGGCCACCGTCCCGCTGACCTCGGCACCGGCGCCGTCGACGACGGTGACCTCCGTCAGCTCGCCGTCGGTGACGGAGATCTCCAACGGCACGACCGGCGAGACGTCGGCGGACCCGTCCGCCGGCGCCACCGTGACCGACGCCGGGGTGGTCTCGACGGTGGGCTCGGCCGCTGCCGACGCCCCGGACGCCCCCTCGTCGTCGCCCGAGCACCCGGCCACCAGGACCAGGAACCCCGCTGTGACCAGCGCGGCTGTCCGTCGCATCGTGATCCCCTCCGCATCGTCGGTGGCCGCCCCCCGGCCGGCCACCAGCACCGGCCCCCAGTGTCCCTGGCGGAAGCGGAACGTCGACGGACGCCGGGCCCGGGGACCTCCCCACGGCGGGCCGGACGGCGCTGGTATCGTTCTCCCTCGTTGCCCGGCGCGAGTCGGACGACACGCGCCATTAGCTCAATTGGCAGAGCAGCTGACTCTTAATCAGCGGGTTCGGGGTTCGAGTCCCTGATGGCGCACCCTTCCTTCCCATTCCAGCCTCTGACCTGCTGGTTTGCATCAGAACCTCCGGCTGCCGGGTATCCTCGCCCACGCGAAGCCATCGAAAACCCATCGAAAACCCGCGCACGCGGCGCTCCGAGGATCCGACGACGGAACCGCCCCTCGATGCAGCGACAGGACCACGTGACCCGCCGACCGGCACTCAATGAACGGCCCACCCGACGCCATGGGCGCCGCGCCGGCGCCCCGGTTGCGCCCGTCCGCGAGGCCCTGCAGCGGCCTGCGCCCCCGATGAGGGCGACGCCGCCACCAGATCGTCGCGTCCAGTCGCAGCTAGGCAAGATTCAGTCCACCGCGGCGGTCAGGCTGCCGAGGGCGTGCTCCGGGCCAGGTCCCGGTGGTGGGCGTACCAGTCGCTGTGGAACACCTCGCGCGGGTCATACCCCCGCTTGACCGCGAGGAAGTCCGGGAGCTGCGGGTAGCAGGCCAGCAACTGTTCGCGATCTGCCCACCGGTGGTACGTCAGGTAGTAGCTGCCGTCGCGTGCGACGGCGAGGTCGATCAGACGCCGGAACGCCGTTGCCGAACGCTCGATGCCCGCGGGTGTGTGCGGCGTGTGCAGGTTGAAACGTCTGTGCGCGCCAGGGCTGCACGCCGAAGCGGTGCCAGATCCGGGCGATGGTGGCGTGCGAGATCGGGGTGCCCTCCCCGGCCAGTGCGCTGGCGAGCAGTCGGCAGGACCAGTGGGTCGCCCCGAACTGATCCGGCGGCTCGGTCAGGGTCAGCTCCAGCACCCGATCCCGCAGCGCCTCGGGCAGCTGGGCCGGCTTGCCCGGCCGCGGCAGATCCTCCAGTCCGGCCAGGCCGTGCTCGGCGAGCGGCCGCGCCAGGTCACCACCGTTCCCTCGGCGCAGCCCACGGTCGTCGCGATCTGCTTGCCGGGTACCTCGTCGGCGGCCAGCAGCACGATCCGGGCCCGCTCGACCACCCGCGCCGGCGCGCCCCTGTCCCGGGCCCGCCGCTGCAGCTCCCGCCGATCAACCTCCGGAACCTGCACCACTCGCACATGCGCGGCTATGAGAAATGGTCACCCCGGCCGTGAGATCACATCAAGGACTACCGCGACGGAGTACTAGGCTGGCTGTCACCCGTAGAGTTCGAAACCCAGAACAAGATCGTCGCGGTCTAAGGATTCCAAGAACCCAACTCCACCGAACCCAGGGCACCCCAGAGCCTCCACTGACCCTGGGGCGGTTCACGTCGCTGGAGGCCGGTACCGGCGGATGCGGCGGGGTTGGCCGCCGACGTTGGCCAACGCCTGCTGCCAGGCGGTACTGCGCCTGTAGGCCAGGGCGTTGTCGGTCATCACCCGCTTGATGCGGTCGATGCCGTGGTCGGTGAACCAGGCCGCGGCCCGGCGGAGGAGGGCGGCGCAGGTGGCGGCGGTCTCGTCGGGGTGGATTTCGGCGTAGGCCAGCCGGGTGTGGTCGTCGACAGCGCAGTGCGCTGACCGGCGCCGAACTGCTCACCCTGGCCACCGCGACGACAACGCGCTGATGAAGACGTGATCGGCCTGACCTAGACCGAGTGCATCCGCACCACCGTCTTCCACGCAGGGCCCTACAAGACGGTCTCCGACGTGGGTACGCCGCCATCGGCGGAGTCGACTGTTGAAGGAACCGAAGACCTGCCCGGCACCCTCGGAACGATCACTCGAACGAGGCCGAGGAGGCCCACTACGCCGCCCTCATCCCGCAGGAGCATCCCGCATGAGAGCGGCACGAAGCCGGGATCCTTCAATTGCGTGACGCAGGTGGTTGACGCGAACCGCACGGCGGTGGAAACTGCCCCCACCACGTCGTGGCGCACCTGGGCTGGCCAATCGCGGCCGCTATGCGGCACGCTATCAACATTCGTGCCGCTCAGACGAGTCCGAAGTGCACTTGCGAGGCCGGCATGGCTGCGCGACCCTGCCCGACATCAGCGAAGAGCCTGTTTCGTATCTTAACCACTCTGGCGGTATGTACTGCCTTTACCCTTCTTTACGGCGCCGTCGCTGTCCCTCCAGGTTCTTCGCTCCCCCCAGAGGTGTCCGCGACCCAAGCAGAAACCATCTCTTTTGAATCACCCGAGTTCTCCGCGGGCCAAGTTTTGCTGACACACTCCATCGTCGACTTCCCTAGCGCGCCCGTCGTCTTCCACCCGACCCGAGTGACGACCTTCTCTGGGATACTTGCGCTTCACGCGGCCCATGACTGTGCCGACGCTGGCTGCTCCAACGGGGCGCACCGGTTGCCATTGGGTTTTCGCTACCAGCTCAAGGAGTTGTCGGCCCGTATCGGAAGCGATGAGCCCACAGATGTCTACTGCTTCCCGGAAGGGCCAGACCCCTGCAAGCGGTACGCGCGGCTGGTGGGGTATGACCTCACCGGTCGGCCTGTAGCCGACAGTGGCGACCTATTGGTCGCCGGCTTCGCCCGCCCTCGGGACCTCGTCACGGAGCTGCGCATTGCGGATGACCAGGGCCGCATCGCATCGGCCATCCTTTTCATGGGCAAGGAGCTTGCCAACCCCGCGCTCGAGAACCCGGGAAGGGCACAGCTGGACGACCTGTCGTGGACGCGAGGTGATACCTCAGATCCCGTTGTGTCAGGCCCTCCGACGGTGCTTCTGCAGACCGCGGGTCTCGCCTCCGATGTTGACGTCGCGAAGCAGCCGGTAACCGCGCTCGGTCGGTGGCACGGACGATTCACGGTGGTGGCCGAAGCCTCCGACGAGAGCGCTGTCACCCTGGTCGCAATTGAGGGCGAGGCCAGGGTTCAGTGCCAGCGGAGGGATGGCAGCTTGGTGACGGCGAGGCCGCGAATCTACGGTGAGTTCCGGCCACCGGTTCTAGAACCCGCCGTCCACAGAGTCACCGTCCCCGTCGACATGCAGGCGCTTTACCGTCAGTGGTGCGGACCCCTGTGGCGGCTTCGGGCCATGGACCTGATTCTGGCGGGCAGGGCACTGGACAATCAGGGCAACGAGGCCTGGACAGGGGCACTGACGATTACGGCCGAGGCGGACAAGGTCACGGTGCTGACGGTGAACCTCGAGGGCACAGATGAAGACAATTTCTCGGTGCCATGGCGCGTTCGATATGCGCGCATCGCCGCGTGGATGCTCGAGTCCCAGACTGTTCCGGACGTCCTTCTGCTACAGGAAGTGCCGGGGAGCAAGTGCTGGTTCTTAGGCGGATGCGATCCGATGGATTACGAGTCACTTTTCGGGCTCATGCGACAGATCCGCCAAGACACTGGAGTTCAGTACCGGGTCGCCGCACTTAGTGTAGAGGCCGTGCCGTTCAAATTTTCGGAGGACGGTCTTGGGACACTTTGTCAGGGCAGAGCTGTTCTGTACAACAGCAACCGCTTTGCAAACGTTACGCCGACAAGTGGGGAATTGTATCCGGGATCCGGTTGCAGGCCACGCCCCGCGCCCACGACTGCCTCCCTTCTTCCCAGTCTTTCCTGTGCCAATCCGCCGGATGACATGCGGGGCGACTGCGCCGTGGTCGATGGTCGCGGCCTTCACTGGGGCATCGACGGCGCCATCTTCAACAGGCTCGCACTTACCGACCAGGTAGGAAGGTGGGTCGACGTTTACTCTGTCCACCTATCGCCAACGAATGACAGCTACTCCCAACTCGGGGAGAGCCTGGTTCCACACATCGAAAATACCTTCCCATCTACCTCGATCACCCGCCTGCTGCCCCCGATCATCGGTGGCGACTTCAATCTTGGAGCCGTTCATGTCCAGGACGGCGAGATCGATTCACCCGTTGGCAACTTCCGCTTCTTCCGCATCGCGGCGTGGTCGGACGTACGAGCACGAAACGTCGAAGGAGACGGCTCCTTCGATCTGGACGGCTTCCTCGTGGGACGGTCTGACGCCTTCGCCTCGCAGTATGGCTGGAGGACCACGGATGCCCGCACGTTGCCGCCCGGGGCGCGGCCACGCCCGCCGGCCGAAGTTTGCCGGATACCCGAGATTGCTTGGAGCGACCACTGTGGCCTCTACATCGAAATATCAATGCCGTAAAAGTCTCCGTATCGCCGAGGTGAGTGGCGCCTCGGGAGTGACGTCGAGTTGCATAGAGAGTCACATCCTGTTGCGCTGTGTGTGCAACAGCGAAAGCGCTCGCACGCCGCCGGCACTCTCGTTCCCGGCAGGTCAAATCTGGGGCCGCTGATGCGACTCCTCGACTTTGATCAACGGGCCATGTCTCCCGGCGCGCCGGACAGGGGGTGGGGCGCGATGCTCGGGAATAGGGAGCTGATGTTCGCAACACGGGAATCCTCCATGCGGCGACGTCCCCTCCACGCGAGAGGTGAACAACAACAGCGCACGATCGTCCGAGGCTGAACCGCAGATGCTGCTGTTAGCTGGCCGGGTTCTGCGGTTTCTCCTGCAGCGTCTCCTGGAATACGGAATGAAGCTCAGATTCGTATCGGCGTTGCTCACCGTGGCCACGGCCAGCGCATTCCTAGCGGCGGCTCCGGCCGCCGCGGAACCGAAGTGCGATGGCCCCAACCCGCCGCGGATCTGCGATGGTGAGGGTGGCGTTGGCGCAACCCCGCGGCCCACCACGGTCTCAGTAACCGGGTCGTTCACCTATCAGGACGGCACCAGGCCGCGCCCAATCGCCTTCGCCGAGGTGGAGGTGTGGCGTTTCGCGCCACGTATCCTCGGCATCTGGGCATGGGGCAAGGACTTCTCACTCACCACCGACGCCGCCGGTCGCATATCGGCCAGGTACGGCTACGACGGCCCGGGCATCATCTATGCCCTTCGCATCTTCGCATCCAACTACGCCGCAGTGGTCTGGCCCAACGACGCGGTGCACAGCGAGCCGTTCCGGGAACAGCCCGGCGAGCCGGACGGCGCACCGATTCAACGCACCACGACCAACGCCGGTCAGGTCATGGACTTCTCGTACGCATTCGATGACGGTTGGACGCCCCAGCACTTCAATCTCGCGGACGCCATCCGGCATGGGTACGACTTCGCTGTCGCCCGCCGCGACCCAGCCGAGTCGGACCCGATTCCGCGCGTGGGCGTGCAACCCACGTCAGCGTCCGGCACCTGGTACAACGCGCCCTTCGACACGATCGCCATCAACACCACCGACGTCATGAACGACCTGGTCGCCCTGCACGAGTACAGCCACTTTCTCGAGGAGCAGATCGGCAGCCTCCCCTGGATCGTCTCGAGCCACGACTTCTGTGAGGCCACCCTTCCCGGAGGTAACGTCATCTACGGTCCGGGCGGCGACATCATTAACAGCCCAGAGCTCGCCTGGATGGAGGGCTTCGCCGACTGGTTCGCACAGGCGGTGGCGCGCAACAACCCGGGAGCGGGTTCGAGCGGCATCGGCGGCACTCCGACTGTCGGACAGCTAGAGTCGCCTGGCTGCGGACCCTCTGGGGACTACATAGAAGGAAATGTGGCCGGCGCCCTGTGGGACCTGACCGACGGGCCTTCGGCAGGCGAGCCCACAGACAACCAATCCGGCTGGGAAACAACCATCTTCCAAATCATGGACCGGGAACTCGACGTCCCGCCGGGCGCCGGCGACTGGCCGTCGATGCGTGGCTTCCGCGGGGCGTGGCTCGGCCGCGGGCTCGGCGCTCCCACGTTGGACCCCATCCTGCTCCTCAACAACATCCCCCTTCCGGCACCGCCGCAGAAGCCCACGAGCCCCAGCGACGAAGTGTGCGAGGAGAAGCCGTGGACGCCCGGCTGTGACAGATGACTGCACCGATATCAGGATGCAGAAAGTGGCACTGTCCCCTCGTGAGCATACTGTCCAGGACTGCACAAGATGAAGACTGTTAAGTCAGGCATCCAGTCTTCCGCGGACTATCGATGCCAACTAAGAGGACTGGCGATACATGTTGGCAGCGATGAGCCCACGGATGTTCACTGCTTTCCCGGAGGGACTGGACCCTGCGAGCGGTAAGCACGATGTTTGGGCTACGGCCTTGTGGGCCAACTGTCGCCGATTGGAGATCGCGCGTTGCCGCACGAGGAGGCGCCCGCACCCCTGCCTGCCGACATCTGGGATATCCATATCTATGGATATCTAGGATCGCATGGAGCGATCGCTGCGGTTTCTACACAGAGCCACCCCTGCGATCAACGGAGCATCATGACCGCCGACAGGCATCCTCAGAAATGGGAGGGGTCATGCACGATCAAGGTGACCAGGGATCGAACAGAGGGCTGCCGGGCGATATGATCGCCCATCAGCCCCCGTCGATGATCTCTCGACGCGACGTCATGAGGGGGTTGGGTATTGCTGCCTTAGGTATCGGTCTGGGAACGACCGGCCTCGGATTACCCGGGAATGGACGGGTCACCCATGCAGCGGAACAGGGAAGCGGCAGCCCCCACTATAATAGCGCCGCACCCTTCGAGTACACACTCTGGACATGGGGCCGCAACTATCACGGGCAGCTTGGGCAGGGAAAAAGAAGCGAGTCGGTCCTCGAGCCGGCACGGGTCGGGCAGATCACTCAAGTAAGGAGTGTCGCAGGCGGCGAGGAACACTCAGTCATCAGCCTCTTCGACGGGACGGTCTGGGCCTGCGGTCGCAACAACTATGGACAGCTCGGCAACTGCACCTACACGACTCGCTCGGACTTTAGCCAAGCATGCTTCCTGAGCGAACTGCTCGCCACAGAGGTTTATGCTGGAGGAGACCAGAGTTTGGCGGTATTCCCAGGCGGACGCGTCTTCCGTTGGGGTTCTGCGTACGCATGCCGCTCCTCGAGTGCGATACCTCTCCCGGTCGATCTTCCCCTCGAACGTGTGACATTGGCAGCCGGAGATCATCATCAGTTGGCGCTTGGCCATGAGGACGGGCGAGTTTTCAGCTGGGGCGCCAACTATTACGGGCAGTTAGGCAAAACTGAGTCGAGCTCTTGCTACCCAGTGCCAGTGTGGTCGCCGGAGCCGCCGACGCGGGCAGTGGCCGCTGGCGGAGATCACAGCTTAGCCCTCGGGGATGCTGGGAACGTTTATTCTTGGGGAAGGAATGATTACGGACAGCTGGGAAGGGAGACCCGGGACCATAGTTGGGACTACTATCCTCAGGAAATTCCAGGAGTCGAGAATATCGTATCCGTGCACGCCGGCAGGTACCACAGCTTGGCTATACGAGACGACAGAGCTCTGTTTGCCTGGGGGAACAACATGGCGGGCCAGTTAGGGGTAGGGCGCGCTGGAGGCATCGAAATGCATCCACAACGGGTCTTGGATGACGTCACCCACGTCGCAGCTGGGGCATTCCACACGCTTGCAGTTAAGTCAGGCTCGGTTTGGTCGTGGGGGAACAACACGTATGGGCAACTTGGTCACGGAGACAAGAATGGCCGATCAAGCCCTGCTCGAGTCGGAGAGTTCAGGGACTCGATTGCGCTGGCGGCAGGTCACAACCATAGCATCGTAGTCCGTTTGCTCGGAGTTTGACCGACGGTCAAGTCCGCTGGCGTGGTGTGTGACGGCTACCGCGTGACCTTCGTTTCGGTCAGGCGCTGAGCGCCGGGATGGTCGGCTGGTCGGTCACCTCCTCTGTGGTCTAAGGAGTGTCTGCTGGATCATGGAAGGCAGGTGAGTAGCGCGGCGAGATCGAGTGCGCCGGCGTAGTTGCGGGCGTGCTTGTCGTAGCGGGTGGCCAGTCCGCGCCATTGTTTGACCCGGCAGAAGCCGCGCTCGACGACGTTGCGACGGGCGTAGCGGCCGGCGTGGAAGCCGACCGGACGCCCGCCGGCAGAGCCTTTGCGGCGCCGGTTGGCCTGCTGGTCGCGGGGCTCGGGAATGGTGTGAGCGATGCCTCGGCGGCGGAGCAACGTGCGGTTGGCCCGGGAGCTGTAGCCCTTGTCGGCGACCAGGTAGTCCGGGCAGGTCCGCGGTCGGCCCGGGCCACTGCGGGTGACGCGCAACGCTGCCAGCAGCGGAGCGAACATGGTGGTGTCGTGGACGTTGCCGGCGGTCAGCAGCACGACCAGGGCCCGGCCGCGGCCGTCGGTGAGCGCGTGCACCTTGGTGGTCAGCCCACCGCGGGACCGCCCGATGGCGTGATCGGTCGGCTCGGCGGCGAGGACTTCGGCTGAGAAATCAACCTCGCTCGGGGCGCCGGCCGCCCTCCTGGTCGTCGTCTTCCCGCACGGTTGAGGCGTTGCCGCCCACCCGCCGGGCGATGGCTCCGTGCTGGTGCACCCGCACCAGCGTGGAATCGGCCGCGACCAGCCAGTCCAGCTCGCCGGCGGCGTCGGCGTCGGCCTGCGCCCGGGCCAGCAGCCGAGCCCAGGTGCCGTCGGCGCTCCAGCGGGTCAGCCGCTCGTAGGCAGTCTGCCAGGGCCCGAACTGCTCGGGCAGCTCCCGCCAGGGCGAGCCGGTGCGGTACTTCCAGGCGATCGCTTCGATCACCTGTCGTGATCGCGCGACCGGCCGCCGCGCCGATCGGCTGAGGACGGCAGCAACGGCTGCATCCACGCCCAGCTGCATCGGAGACCACCGTTCGATGCTGTCGCATCGCCCGGAGCCTGCCGACTCAACTACCCAAGATCCGTCAGACACGCCCTAGTAGTGCTTCGTTAGGTCCTGTCTGAGCGGCGTCCGCGCGCTGCCATGGGGCATGACTCCGGGGGAGCTGGCCGCCGTACGCGGGCGGTTGGAGGAGTTCGCGGCGGAGATGTTCGCGCCGCTGGCCCGCCATGATCAGCGGGACAAGGGGCAGACATACGTGCGCGGGTTGCTGCTGGACGGGCGGCGCAAGTCGATGCAGCCGATGGCCGAGCGTCTCGGCGTCGACCATCAGGGGCTGCAGCAGTTCGTGTCGTCCTCGACGTGGGCGGTGGAGCCGGTGCGCGAGCGGCTGGCCCGCCGGGCGGTGGGGGTGATCGCACCGGATGCCTGGGTGGTCGACGACACCGGTTTCCCGAAGGACGGCACCGCCTCGCCGGGGGTGGCCCGGCAGTACTCCGGCACGCTGGGCAAGGTCGGCAACTGCCAGATCGGGGTGTCGATCTCGGCGGTCACCGACACGGCGTCCTGCCCTCTGTCCTGGCGGCTGTTCCTGCCCGAGCGCTGGGACGACGCCTGCGCGAGCACTCCGGAGGCGGCCGCGGCGATCCGCGACCGCCGGCAGCGGGCCGGCATCCCGGCCGAGCAGCGACACCGGGAGAAGTGGCGGCTTGCCCTGGACATGATCGATGAGCTGGCCGGCTGGGGGCCGGCGCCGCCGGTGGTCGTCGCCGACGCCGGCTACGGCAACAACGCCGAGTTCCGCGAGCAGCTCACCGCCCGCGGCCGGCCCTACGTCTGCCAGGTCAACAGCGACCTGACTGCGCATCCTGCCGACGCGGTGCCGGAGACGATCGACTACTCCGGCCGGGGACCGCGGCCCAAGCCGCGCTACCGCACCGCCCCGCTGGCCATCCGGGAGCACGTGCTGGCCGCAGGCCGCGAGGCCGCGCGGCAGCTGACCTGGCGAGAGGGCTCCTGCGGGCCGATGACCTCTCACTTCGTGGCGCTGCGGATACGTCCGGCCGGCCGCCGCCCGACCGGACGGCTGGCCCGAGACGGTTCGCTGCCCCTCGTGTGGCTGCTGGCCGAATGGTCACCCGACACCGCCGAGCCCACCGACTACTGGCTCTCGTCCCTGCCCGCCAACAGCGACCTGGCCGAGCTGGTCCGGCTGGCCAAGATCCGCTGGCGGATCGAGCACGACTACCGCGAGCTGAAGACAGCCCTCGGCCTGGACCACTTCGAGGGCCGGACCTGGGCCGGCTGGCACCGCCACGTCACCCTGGTCACCGCCGCCCAGCTGTTCGTCACCGTGCTGCGGACCAGCCCAAAAGCGGCTGCGCCGGCCTGAGCCTCTACGCGGTCCTGCACCAACTGCAGACCCTCCTGGCCACCTGGACCGGCACCTGCATCGTCTGCGGACAACCCGTCGACGCCCATGCCCGAGCACCGACCTAACGAAGCACTACTAGTAGTACTTCGTTAGCTCCTGTCTGAGCAGCGTTCGCGCGCTGCGATTGGGCATGACTCCGGGGGAGCTGGCCGCTGTGTGGGGGCGGTTGGAGGAGTTCCCGGCGGAGATGTTCGCGCCGCTGATGCGTCGTGAACAGCGGGACAAGGGCACCACGTATGTGCGCGGGTTGCTACTGGACGGGCGGCGCAAGTCGATGCAGTCGATGGCCGCGCGCCTCGGGGTGGACGAGCAGGGGCTTCAGCAGGTCGTCTCGTCGTCCACCTGGGCGGTGGAGTCGGTGCGCCAACGGCTGGCCCGCCGCGCGGTCGAGGTGATCGCCCCGGATGCGTGGGTGCGCAAGCGTGCACGCCCACTTCGACCGCGTCCTGGACGCCCTGGCAGACAAGCTGCCGAAGGTCGCCGAGCACCTCGAGGCCGCCCGCGCCGACGTGCTGGCCTTCACCGCCTCGCCCAGGGAGGTCCGGCGGCTGATCCGGAGTAACAACCCCTCCGAGCGGCTCAACCGCGAGATCCGCCGGCGCACCGACGCGGTCGGCATCTTTCCCGACCGCGACGCGCTGGTCCGCCTGGTCGGCACCGTCCTGTCCGAGCAGCACGACGAATGGACCGAAGGCCGCCGCTACTGTTGATTCAGGCGTGCCGAGGAACCTTGTTTGGTCACGATCGAAGGGCCAGTATGGATGCGGCATGTACGCTATTCCGACGTGAACGAGGATGCGTGGTACTGATGAACTGGGACCACCTGAAGGAGACCTACGTCAAGCACGGAATAGTAGTAGTATTGGGGGCAGGTGTCTCGGTCGGCTCCGGCTTACCAACCTGGAGCGGACTATTAGAGAGGATTGCGGACCGAGTGGAGGATGAAGGCGGTACAGACTTCGTCCGCGAGCTCCAAAGCTGTCACGTTCCATTGCAGGTCATCGCGAGTGTCCTAGAGGAACGGTGCGGCGACAGAGAAGAATTCGTTGCAATAGTTCGAGAGGCGCTGTACAGCGAGTTTCCATTTTTTCCAGGTCCAATCAACCACGACGTCCGAGCCGAGCTAGTCCAGCACGTGCAACTCAATAATGTAACGCTGCAAGCCGTTGCTAGTCTATGCGCCATGCGCGATAGTGAGCATGCACGCTACTCGCCGAATCCACAAGTCCACGCGGTCGTCACGTCAAATCTCGACAACGTGCTACAGGAATACGTCCGGGGACGATACGGAGTCTCACTATTGCGCACGATCGACAGAGCCTCTGCGCAGGCTATTGTCGGGCGCACGAACGTGTACCATATGCACGGATTCACTCGTTTCGACCCCAAGGCTGCCGATCCTGCGAAGAATGCGCCAGACGCTGTGGTCCTTACGGAACAAGATTACTACGACTTCTTCGGAAGTCCGACAAGTCTCTTCAACTACACCTTTTTGTATCTTCTGCGCGAGTGGTCCTTTCTCTTCATCGGCAGTTCAATGCAAGATGAGAACATCCGGCGACTGCTTCACGTCTCGAAGTTGGAGCGGGTGCATGGTCACCAGAATGAAAGAAAGCTAGAGCCGGACGAGATTCGGCGACAGGTGCAACGGCATTTCGCAATATTGAAGCACAGTAGCGTCCCTCGGGTGGACGATGCGGTTGAGGCGTCGCTGCGTCCACTAGGAACCTCTGTAGTGTGGATCAACGATCACAAGGAACTGAAGCCTAAACTCCAAGAGCTGTACGAGGCCGCGGGCCTTAGCTGGGAACTCGTCTTTTGACCGAATCCGCGAGTAGCGGCGCGACGCTGCCGGTGAGACGGCGATAGGTACCCGTACCAATCGGCGATGACCGTGTTTGCGACAACTCGGCTCTCAAGCCTGGAAGGACATCTATCGGGTGGCAGCCTACGAGGCTTGAGACGCGAGCGCGATCTGACCGCGCCGGCCCAACTGGGCAACGGCAATAGGCGGATCAAGATTCTGCGGCTGGGCGCGGCGATGACCGGGCACTCAAACGCCCGCCTAACCGCGGCGTTGACGACCGGGTGACGGCGCAGTGACACCTCCTTGCCATGCTGCGCTCGATGCTGGCAACGGCGGGCATCAGGGAGCGTGGGATGTTCCGAGTACCAGACCCTGGGTGTGGGTCGAGGAGCACGGGCGGCGGACCCAGGATCAAGATCAGGATCGCGGGCCGGTCACCCGGTCGACGCGGCGGTCGAGCGCTTCGCACGGCAGGGCGACGGTCGTGCTGCCGGACTACTACTTCCGGGCGCTCACCGACAAGGAGGGCGCGCGTCCACGTCACCTCGGTCGGCGACGCATGGGCACGACGAGTACACCGCCGTCACCCCGCCGAGCGCGGAGTCGCCTTCGCCATGGAGCAGTCGCCCGCCGCGGCTCCACCAGTTGCCGAGGACTAATCGCCGAAAGGAGCTGGTGCCGCCCTCCCATGGGCTCGGGAGACCGCAGCATTCAGGACCCGACTCGGCGAGCCAGGGCGAGCGCCTAGGTCTTCAGTTGATGCGGGTCATTCAGGACACACCAGTTTTCGCACTGTCACCCCAGCGCAGCAGGGCGAGATGTCGGGCCCGGAGCGGTGCTGGATCACGTGAGGAGATGAGCCAAAATGGACGATCAGCAGACTCACACATCCGGACAGCCGGTCGACTCCAGTCACGACCACCCCGACACGACAGGTAGCCACGGAATGCTGCTGTTCGGCGACGAAGTGCTGCACCTGTCACACCTGCCGATGTTCCACTTTCCGCACAACTTTCAAGTGCTGCTGTCGGTGCGGTTCGACGACGACTCGTCCCGTGCCTTTCTTGCCGACCGCGCCACGGGTGACGGTGGCTTGTACACGTTCCTCCCGGAACTCTTTCCCATCACCGAGCTCGACCCCCGGAACGGTCCCAAAAGGTCTTCTCTGGAGGGCACCATCTTCCGCGGGCACTTCGAGCGCGGGGGAGTTTCGATCGTCACCGGTGCCGTGGCCGATGTGCTGCACGTCGTGCACTTCAGCGAGTTGGTCGAGCGTGAGCCGGCGCCGGATGCCGAGTTGAGATACTTGTGCTTCGGCCCGGCCGGCCGGCTCCATCTCGTCCACGAGATCACGGCGAGGCCGAGCTTCGATCACGTGCTCATCGCGCGAATCGTGCCGGGAACCCTGACGGACATGTCGGGGCGGCCGCTCGATGACGACGTGACCGCGATGAGTTTTCGTTCCGCTCAGCCCGCCGAAATCGCTCGCAGAGACCTGCCGGACACCAGGTTGACGTCCGGCGAGAGCGTCACCGGAACCTTCCGTCGGACCCCCCCACCCAGCGGCCTGCACGGCTTTTCCGCCCAAATCGAAGGTGCCGAGGAGATTTGGCTCGAGATCGACGAGCTGACGTGACCGGATGTCCGATCCATCAGGATGCGATCCCTGGAGATGGCCGGAGGTGGCATAAACCATGAGCACAGCTCCACAGGCCAAGGCTCCCGCCCGCTCGTTCCGAATGCCGATCGACGACGTTCACGTAATCACGGGCCGTGGCACTCTTGTGACGGGGAGGATCGAGCAGGGCGCTGTCAAAGAGAATGACCCCGTCACGATCACAGGCGCCGGCGCAAAGCCGACGTTCAGCGTCGTCACCAGACTGGCGTTGATGTCCGGCAAAGCCGTCGACCAGGCCAAGGCAGGCGACAGCGTCAGTCTGCTACTGCGCGGGGTCAGGCCTGAAGACGCGGGGAGAGGCCGAGTCCTTCAGGGGTCGTGAATTCGCATGATTCTTCCGTCGATCGCGACGCCATGGACGCCTCGCGATTTCACGCCACGGTGACCGAACCGGGTCGGAGACTCCTGCGGCTCTAGTCTAGTGCTCCGTCGCGGTGCTCCTTGATGTGATCTCACGGCCGGGGTGACCATTTCTCATAGCCGCGCATGTGCGGGTGGTGCAGGTTCCGGAGGTTGATCGGCTGGAGCTGCAGCAGCGGGCCCGGGACAGGGGCGCGCCGGCGCGGGTGGTCGAGCGGGCCCGGATCGTGCTGCTGGCCGCCGACGAGGTACCCGGCAAGCAGATCGCGACGACCGTGGGCTGCGCCGAGGGAACGGTGGTGACCTGGCGCGGCCGCTACGCCGAGCACGGCCTGGCCGGACTGGAGGATCTGCCGCGGTCGGGCAAGCCCTCGCCACTGCCGGAGGGGCTGCGGGATCGGGTGCTGCAGCTGACCCTGACCGAGCCGCCGACCGCCCTCGGGGCGACCCACTGGTCCTCGCGGCTGCTGCCGACGCGCTGGGCGCGGAGGGCACCCCGATCTCGCACGCCACCATCGCCCGAATCTGGCACCGCTTTGGGGTGCAGCCCTGGCGCGCGGAGACGTTCAAGTTCTCCACCGATCCGCAGCTGGCGGGCAAGATCCGCGACGTCGTCGGGCTGTACCTGCATCCGCCCGAGAAGGCGGTGGTGCTCTGCGTCGATGAGAAGCCGCAGATCCAGGCGCTGGAGCGAACCGCGCCGACGCTGCCGGTGCGGCCAGGCTCTCCCGAACGGCGGACCTTCGATTACGTCCGGCACGGCACCACCACGCTGTTCGCCGCACTCGAGGTGGCCACCGGCAGGGTCACCGAGGCCTGCACCGACCGGCATCGCCACCAGGAGTTCCTGGCCTTCCTCAAGCAGGTGGCGGCCGCCTATCCGCGCCGCGAGCTGCACGTGGTGGTCGACAACCTGGCCACCCACAACCATCCGGCGGTGCGCGCCTGGCTGGCCCGTCATCCGCGGGTGACCCTGCACTTCACGCCGACGTCGGGATCGTGGCTGAACCTGGTCGAGGCCTTCTTCTCGATCATCACCCGCCAAGCGCTGCGCCGCGGCAGCTTCCCGACCGTGGCCGACCTGATCGCCGCGATCGAGCGGTTCATCGGCGCCTGGAACGACCGCTGCCGGCCGTTCACCTGGACCAAGGATCCCGACACGATCATCGCCAAGGCCACCGGTCCACGGCACCGCAAGACATCAACCACGTCAGTTACGGAGCACTAGGCGATCAGCCTCTCTCAACGATGAATAGTCGCACCAAGCGGCCAATAAGATGAGTTCTAGGACGACCTAGCGCTCACGACACCCAACAACTGCCGCCAACTCCCAAGCCTTTACTGAAGAACGGCACGCATGCTACCAATATGGGTAGCTCGGGCCCCGCTTCGCGGGGCCCGATCGCCGTTTCTAGGGGTGACCTGTTGGTCATTGTTGGGAGGCGTTGGAGATGCACGGCGGAATGAAGGTATACGCCGGTCCGCCGGCCGCCGCGCGGCAGTACCTGGAGGCCGATCGCGGGCGGGCCGATGACTACTACCTGGCAGGGGGGACCGGCCTGGCCCGCCGCTTCACCGCCCGCGCCGGGCGGGTGCAGGAACGTGCGGCGCTGACCGGAGAGACCTACGAGACGTGGGTGGCCGGCCGGGATCCTGACACCGGCGAACCGCGGGGGCGGCTGCGTACCGACGAGCGCGCGGTGCGCTTCGTCGAGGTCGTTGTCAACGGCCCGAAGTCCTGGTCGCTGGCCGCCGCGGTGCACCCGGACATCGCCGCCGCCTACGATGCCGCCCAGGACCGCGCCGCCACCCAGATCGTCGGCTGGCTGACTGTGCACGCGACCACCCGGGTCGGCCCGCGCGGCGGCCAGGTGCAGCTGCCGGTCCAGATCCTGGAGGCAGCGACGGTGCGGCACTACACCTCCCGCGCCGGCGATCCGCACCGGCATCTGCACCTGCAGATCGGCGCCCGGGTGTTCGCCGCCGGGCAGTGGCGCGGGCTGCACACCGTCGGCGTGCGGGACTTCCTCGCTGCTCAATGGGATCGGGCACGCCGCGGTCACCACCGATCCGCACTTCCGGGCCGCGCTGGCCACCCACGGCTACACCGTCGATGCGACTGGAGAAATACCGGAGCTCGCCGAGTACGCCGGTCCGTTCAACGCCCGGGCAGCGCAGATCGGGCGCAATCTGGACCGCTACGAACGCGACTGGATGCAGGCGCACCCCGGACAGCAGCCCGGACCGGCGCTGCGGCGAGCCTGGGACGCCCGGGCGTGGGCCGACGGACGCCCGGACAAGGTCACCCCCCGCTCGGGCGCCGACCTGATCGCGCGCTGGCAGGCCGAGCTGGCCGCCCTGGGCTACCGTGACCCCGACACCCCGGTCCAGCTGCGCCCCACGCCGGTCGGCGCGCTCGACCGCGACCGCGCCGTCGACCGCATGCTGAGCCGGCTGGCCGCCGGCCGCTCGGCGTGGAACGCCGCCGACCTTCGCGGCGAGGCCGAACAGCTCATCGCCGCGGAGGGCGTCGTGGCCGAGGCCGCGGTGCGCAGCGAGCTGGCCGAGGACCTCACCGCCCGCGCCCTGGCCCACTGCGTTCCGCTGGTGCCGCGCGACGGGGTACCCGAGCACCTCCGGGCGTGGACCTCGCCGGCGGTGCTCGAGGTCGAAGCCGACCTGACCGCCCGCCTCGCCGCCCGCGGCACCGACCATGGGCTCGGCGCCGACCTCCAGCCGGAGCTGGCGGCCGACCTGGGGCGGCTGGATGCCGGGCAGGCCGCCACCGCGGCCGCGCTCGCCGGAAACCAGCCGCTGGTCGTGGTCGAGGGCGCGGCCGGCACCGGCAAGACCACCACCCTCGCCACCACCCGCCACCTCCTCGCGCAACAGGGGCGCGGGCTGCTGGTGGTCACCCCGACGCTCAAAGCGGCCCGGGTCGCCTCCGCCGAGGTCGGCACCGCGGCCGGCTCGGCGGCCTGGCTGGCCTTCCAGCACGGCTGGCGCTGGAACCACGACGGCGCCTGGACCCGGCTCACCGCAGGGCAGGCCGACCCGGCCACCGGCGCCGTCCACGCCGGCCCGGCCCAACGGGCGCGGCTGCTCCCCGGGGATCTACTCGTCGTGGACGAGGCCGGCATGCTCGACCAGAACACCGCCCGCGCCCTGCTCACCCTGGCCGACGAGTGCCGAGTCCGCATCGCGATGCTCGGCGACCGCCACCAGTTGCCCGCGGTCGGCCGCGGCGGCGTGCTCGATCTCGCGCTGCGCGCCGCCGACCCGGCCGCCCGCCCGACCCTCGACGCGGTCCACCGGTTCCTCCGCACCGACGATACCGGGCGCACGGTGCCCGACCCCGGCTACGCCGAGCTGACCCTGGCCATGCGCCGCGGGGAAGACGCGAGGGCGGTCTTCGACGCGCTGTGCGTCCGCGGCCAAATCCGCCTGCACCCGAATCCCGCCGCGCTGCAGGAGACGCTGGCCGCCCTTGCCACCACGGCCCACACCGAGGGCCACGAGCTGGCGGTCGTGGTGGACACCCGCGACTAGTTCCGCGGCTGCCAACCTTTGCCCGGTGCAGGACCGGTTCTCGGCTGGGGCGGTGCCGGTCAGCCTTGTCTCGTCTGATCCTGACTTCCCCGCAGGAGATGCGAGATGGTCCAGCCCGTGCAGGTCCGGCCGATCAGCAACGACGAGGGCATGCGGCTGCTGCGCATCGTGCGCCGCGGCACCGGGTCGGTGGTGGCCTGGCGGCGGGCGCAGATGGTGCTGCTCTCCGCGCAGCGGATGCCGGTGGCCAAGATTGCCGAGGTCACCTTCACCAGTCCCGACCGGGTCCGCGACGTGCTGCACAACTTCAACGCCGACGGGTTCGATTCGCTGTATCCGCGCTACGCCGGCGGTCGGCCACCGAAGTTCACGCTGCCCCAACGTCAGCAGATCAAGCAGATCGCGCTGAGCCGCCCGGCCGATCACGATCTGCCGTTCTCGGTCTGGAGCCTGTCCAAGCTGGCCGACTTCCTGGTCGCCGAGGGGGTGGTCGACGACATCTCCCACGAGGGCCTGCGCCTGCTCCTGCGTGACGAGGACGTCAGCTTTCAAGCCGTGAAGACCTTCAAGACCAGCACCGATCCGGACTACGAGGCCAAGACCAGCCGGGTGCTGGCGCTCTACGCGATCGCCGACGGGATCGTCGAGCCCGGGCCGGACGACCCGACGATCGTGTTCTGCGTCGATGAGTTCGGGCCGCTGAACCTGCAGCCTCATCCGGGCAAGCAGTGGGCGCCACGGGCCAGCGGCCGCGGGGACCCGACTGCTCCGCGACGGCGCCGACGCCGGGCGACCTACACCCGCCCGCACGGCGTGCGGCACCTGTTCGCCGCACTCGACCTGCCCCGCGACAAGCTCTACGGCCACGTCACCCACCGCAAGGGCCGCACCCAGTTCCTGGCCTTCTGCCGGTACCTGCGCTCGCTCTACCCGGCCGACGTGCGGATCGCGATCGTCTGCGACAACTTCAGCCCCCATCTGTCGACCACCCGCGATGACCGGGTCGGGGCGTGGGCCGAGGCGAACAACGTCGAGATCGCCTACACCCCGTTCTACGGCTCCTGGCTCAACCGCATCGAGGCGCAGTTCACTGCCCTGCGCTACTTCACCCTCGACGGCACCGACCACCCCACCCACCGCGAGCAGGCGCGCATGATCCGCCGCTACATCGGCTGGCGAAACCGGCACACCACCGACCCAAAGCTCCGCAAGGTCATCAAGCGCGCCTCCACCATCAAGAAGGCGAAGGTTGCCTGACCCGGCACTAGGTCAGTTCCTACGCGCGAGGCGCCTGACCGTGCCGAGTACGTAGATCAGCGAGAGCACAAAGAACAGTCCACCCACGGCGGCTCGCACCTGGTCGTCGGTCAACGGTGAGCGCTGTGCGATCGGTCCCGCGACGGCGTCTCCCACCTTCGCGCGCCAACCCTGGAGACCAGCCTTGCCGAGCGACACTGCATCCATCGACGCCCACTACCCCGCTGGTCCTGGGGTAGGCCACGACATGGGGCAGCATGCCTCGTCGGGTAGGGACCAGCCGGACCCGCTTCAAGCCCGAAGCCTGCCCCTTGTCCCCTGCGCCTTGTGCCCTAAGCGGCCCACTGTGGGACACCGGACGCTGGCCTGTTAGCTCGGTAGCTCGCGATCAGCCGAACTCTCAGCCGCCTTCAGTTCTGACCACTGGCCGATGGCCTTCCCCGCGTTGATCAACGCGAGGAGTAAGGCGCCTGCACCGATGACCTGGTGAGCCTGATCTCCGTAGAGGAGCACGAGTACCCCGAAGACCGCCATGAGGAGGGCCGAAAGCACGAGGGACCAGAAGACCCCGCGTGGAGTCTTGAGCCGTCGCCACCCTCGCACCGGCCGAGTTTGCCCCCAACCGGAGGCGGATGCGGTTGAGGTCACTCAGACGGCTGACACCGGCTAGCTTTCGCCCTTGACGTCAAGGGCGAAAGCTAGCCGGGCGTCCCATCGCGCTCGCGTCGTCGAGCGAGGCTCTGGAGTTGCCCTGCGTGTATGTCGCGCACCCATTCCCAGCCGGGCTCGACCGATGGGCCGATCCGCGGGTCGTCGGGAGCACGGCCGTCACGCAGGGCGTGGACGTACGCGCGGTCCTGGTCGATCCGTGCGCGTACCTGACCATCTCCGCCGACCGACCCGTGACCGGGGATGACGACATCGACGTCGTCCGCCACGCCCTCCAGCAGCCGCAGCCCGACGAGGTAGTCCTCGATCGGGTCATCGGTGCTGGCCACGTCGTCGAGCATCGGGATGAACACATCAGAGAGCATGTCGCCGGCCACGAGAACGCCACGCTCCTCGATCAACAGCGCCGCATGGCCCGGGGCATGCGCCGGGTGCTCGATGATCCGCACTCGAGGGCCATCCCAGGGAAGCCGCGCAGTCGCGTCCGGCAGACCGGTGATGAGGCCGAACAGGTCCAGCGGTACCTCATCGGCGATCTCCGGCGGCAACCCCTCGGCGACGCGGGACTTCCAGTCCGCGTCCGACCGCAGATCTCGCACACGGGCCGCACAGCGGGCTGTGCCGTAACGGGGCGCGTCGCCGAGTGGGGCGTGCCAGAGCACGTGGTCCCAGTCAGGATGCGTCGAGAAGCCTGCCACAACGGGTTGGCCCAGATCGGACAGGTCGTTCGCGAGGCAGGACATCTCGTCGCCCGTGATGCCGGGGTCGATGAGCAACACGCCGGCTCGCCCTCGCACGACGACGGCGTTGTTCCGGAGCAACTCGCTCCGGTGGACCAGCACACCCTCCGCGACCTGCCTCAGCACGGGTGGCTCCTTCCGCTCGTGGTCACGCCGCGCTACTCGCCATCACATCTGGCCGTACTCGTCGTGTCGTCGCCACCAGACGTACGGGTCGCCTTGCGGGCGATCCGCCGGGGAGTCCTCCCAGTGCTCCTGGCGACCGAGCGGCGTGAGGTCGAGAAACGTGAGCGCGGATCCGATCGTCTCGACACCACGCCCGTTGACGAAGTACGTGCGGAAGACCGCGTCGTCGTCCCGGATGAACACATTGACGCCGAAGTACTCCTCGACATCGAAGTCCCGGGAGAAGTCATCGCCGACCAGCGTGTACCACGGCACGCTCCATCCCATTCGGTCGCGGTAGGTCTCGATGCGTTCCTGAGGTGCGGCGGACACGAAGGCGAGTGTCGTGTCGCGAGCGTTCAGGTGCGCGGGATGCGTGATGCTGTCGGCGAACATGGAGCAGCCGGAGCACGCTCCCTCCGGCCAGCCCTCGACATCGGGTGCATAGAAGAAGCGATAGACGATGAGTTGCCGGCGGCCCTCGAAGAGGTCCACCAGACCGACCTCACCGGCGGGACCCACGAACCGGTAGCCGGTGTCGACCTGCATCATCGGCATCCGCCGCCGCGCCGCGGACATCTCGTCACGAGCAGCGGTGAGCGCCTTCTCCCTGGTCAACAGCGCCTCGAACGAGGCGCGCCACTCAGCCGGCGAGACCACCTCCGGAAGCCCGACGTCAGCGTGCGTGCGTGAAGGAGCATCCGTCATGTGACGCCTCCCCTCGGGACACCGCTGATCCAGGTCGGTCGCACCCGGTGGACAGCTACGGCCCGGGTGCCGCCCAGCACCTCCCGGGGAAGACTGCCGGGCACGACCGAACTCATCGCTCGCAACGCTTCTGCTCCTGACCTGCGAGTTCGTGAGACGGCCTCCGTCGCTCCCCAGCGAGCCCCCGCCGATCGCGGCTACGACCACGACACGTGCCGACGGATCCTGCCCTGCTGAAGGACCCGCCGGGCTGACGGCGAAGCCCGTTGACCCTCGGCCGCGGACGGGAGAAGCGTGGGCAACCCGCGCGCGAGGAGCTCCGATGACCGCGACATCCACCCGGGCCACGACCGTCCGCCACCCACTGGCGCGGCTGACCGCAGAAGAGATCGAGAAGGTCCGCGACCAGCTCGCGGCCGCCGGCATGCTCACCGACACCACCCGCTTCGTCTTCGTCGAGCTCGAGGAGCCCGACAAGGGCGACGTGCTCAGCTGGCGGCCCGGTGCGGAGGTCGACAGGCGGGCGCGCGTCCTGCTGCTCGACCGCGCCACCGGGGTCGCCCGCGACGTGTCGGTCTCGCTGACGGAGGGCGCCGTCGCCCGGGATGTCGTGATAGACGCCGCCACCGAGGGGCAGGTACCCCTCCTCGTCGAGGAGTTCATGGAGCTCGACGGGATCGTGGCGGCCGACGAGCGGTGGGCCGCGGCCCTGGCCCGGCGGGGTCTCCCCGTCGCGGAGGTCCGTTGCGCGCCGTTGTCCGCGGGCATGTACGGCCTGTCCGAGGAGGTCGGCCGGCGGCTCATTCGCGTGCTCGCCTTCCACCAGCCTGATCCGCAGGACAACCCGATGGCTCACCCGGTGGACGGCCTGGTCGGCGTCATCGACCTCACGGCGGGCGTGGTGACCGCGGTGCACGACCTGCTCGATCTCCCGGTTCCGTCCGAACGCGGCCGCTGGGACGCCCCGCCGCACGCGGTGGAATCCCGGACGGACCTCAAGCCGATCGAGATCACCCAGCCCGAGGGCGCGAGCTTCGTCGTCGTCGACGACGAGGTCAGCTGGGCCGGCTGGCGGTTCCGGATCGGCTTCGACGCCCGCGAAGGACTCTCGCTGCACCAGCTCACGCATGACGGCCGGTCGGTGGTCTACCGCGCATCGATCGCCGAGATGGTCGTGCCCTACGCCGACCCCTCACCGGCTCGCTACTGGCAGAACTACTTCGACGGCAGCGAGTACCTCTTCGGCCGGTTCGCCAACAGCCTCGAGCTCGGCTGCGACTGCCTCGGCGAGATCCACTACTTCGACGCCACGCTGGCCGACGAGATGGGCCACCCGCAGCTGATCCGCAACGCGATCTGCATGCACGAAGAGGACTTCGGGCTCCTCTGGAAGCACCGCGACCTGTGGTTCGACATGGCCGAGACCCGGCGGCAGCGCCGGCTGGTGATCAGCTTCGTCACCACGGTCGGGAACTACGACTACGGCTTCTACTGGTACCTCTACCTGGACGGACGGATCCAGGCGGAGGTCAAGGCGACCGGCATCCTCTGGACGAGCTCCTACCGAGGGATCGACCACCCCTACGCGACCGAGGTCGCCCCCGGGCTGGGCGCCCCGTTCCACCAGCACCTGTTCTCCGCGCGGTTGGACATGGCCGTCGACGGGATGACCAACTCGGTCTACGAGGTGGACGCCGTCCCGGACGCGGTGGGTGGCGTCAACCCCTACGGCAACGGGTTCCGCCGCCGGATGACGCCGCTGAGCTGTGAGTCGGAGGCACAACGGATGGCCGATCCGTCGGTCGACCGGATGTGGCAGGTGGTCAATCCGTCGGTGACCAACCGGCTCGGGCAACCGGTCGGCTACGTCCTGATCCCGGAGGGCAAGCCGGTCCTGCTGGCCGACGAGTCCTCGTCCATCCACGAGCGGGCCGAGTTCGCCACGAGACACCTGTGGGTCACGCAGTACGACCCTGCCCAGCGGCACCCGGCCGGGGACCTGGTCAACCAGCACGCCGGGGCCGGCGGGCTGCCGGTGTTCGTCGCCGGCGACCGGCCGCTCGAGGACCAGGACGTCGTCCTGTGGCACACCTTCGGGATGGTCCACTTCCCGCGGCCGGAGGAGTGGCCAGTGATGCCGGTCGACTCGTGCGGGTTCACGCTCGCGCCGGTCGGCTTCTTCGACCGCAACCCCGCCCTCGACATCCCCGGGCCGGCCACGGGCCACTGCGCGCACTCCACCCACGGGTCCGAGTGAGAGTTCGAGTTCGCGGATCCGTTTGCCGCGGCCCTCCGGCCGCCGGGGAGAGGTTCCGGGCCAGGTCACGATGCCGGGCGTACCAGTCGCTGCGGAGCAGTTCGCCCGGGTCGTGTCGGCGCTTGAGCGCGAGAAAGTGCGGAGCTGACCCTGCCTCACCGCACCGTGCAGAACACCCTGCGCAAGCTGCAGCTGCACGATCGCGTCGAGCTGGTCCGCTGTGCCGTCGAGCAGGGACTCGACGAGGGTGGGCCGCGCCGACGGTGAGGCTCCGCCGCATCCGACGACACGCGCTCTCGTCGTCGCTACGACGGCGTGCGTTCTGTCGGGCGCTCGGCCGGTGCCCCCACCGGGGTGCGGGTGATCGTGCGCCAGACCCAGCTGGTGGGAACCCGGCGTCCGGACACGACGTACTCGAGGACGGAGTCCACCAGCAGGATCCGGCCCAGCGCCCGCCGCGCGGCCGCCCAGCCGGCGAGCAGCAGCTCGTCACCGGTCCGCAGCACGACGTCGTCGTCCGGCGCCAGCATGGCCCGCCCGCCGCGGAGGACGAGCAGGACCATGGCGTGCAGCGGCTCGTCCCGGTCCTCCGGGTTGCGCAGCAGGTCGCCGAGCCGGACCTCGCCCGACGGCAGACACCGGGTCAGCGCGGGCGCCTCCTGGGGGGTCAGCCGGACCTTCCACAGCACCTGCAGCTCCGGACCGCACAGTTGGGTGAGCCGGTCGACGAGGTCGGCCGCCCACGCGTCACCCTGGGCCGGCATCTCGCGGATGAAGCGCCACAGCAGCGGGGTGGACAGCTGCGCGTAGACCTCGTGCGCGATCACCTCGGTCGGCACCAGGAGGGCGTCGACCGCCATGGCGGAGAACAGCGGCGCGCTCGCCGGCCGGTTCTGCCGGGCCGCGACGAACAGCGATGGGTTGGCCCGCCGGGCGGCGGCCACGAGTGACAGGTTGGCGGTGTCGTTGTCCGTGCCGGCGACGAAGCCGACCGCGTGCGCGAGGTCGATCCGCTCGAGCACCTCGGGCTCGGAGCCGTCCCCCACCACGATGTCGGCGTCCTCGGGACCGGTCGGGTTCGGCTCGATGACGGTGACCTCGATCCCCTCGGCCCGCAGGTCGGCGGTGAGCTCCCGGCCGAGGCGGCCGTACCCGCAGACCACCCAGCGCCCGCTGCGCGGCGGCGTCCCGCGGCCGGGCAGCGGCGCCCCGGGTCCGCTCTCCAGCCAGGTGAGCAGCTGGTAGGACGCCGGTGCGCTGAGCGCCAGCCGCAGGTGGTCGCCGAAGCGGTCGAACGGGTCGACCACGCTGGGGTCGCCGAACGCCCGCATCCGGTCGGCCATGGCCCGGGAGGTGGCGCGGGCGATGACCGGCAGCTCGGGCCGGAGCAGCGCGGCGGCCATGACGACGGTGAGGTTGGTCTCCTCGTCGTCGGTGAGCGCCACGACCGCCTCGCAGCACGCGTGGTTCAGGCCGGCCACGGTGAGGTGCCCGGGGTCGCGGGCGTCGGCGGCCAGGGCGGGGACGTCGGCGTGCAGCGGGGCGAGCTCCAGGTCGTCGATCCGCTCGGAGTTGGCGTCCAGGACGACGAACCGGCGGCCGAGCGCGTCGATCGACCGCCCGAGGAGCTCGCCGGCGCGCCCGTACCCGGCGATCAGCAGGAACGGCTCGCGCAGCCGGGACACCTTGCGGGTGAAGTGCTGCAGGGCCAGCGCCGAGCGGAACGCGCGGTCCTGCAGGAGGGCGAGCAGCGAACCGATGGCGTAGGCCCAGCCGACCACCGTCAGGTAGATCGAGATGGTCACCCACATCCGCTGGTTGTAGGTGAAGGGGTACGGGATCTCGCCGAAGCCGATCGTCGAGGCCGTGTAGCTCATGACGTAGAACGCGTCGAAGAACCCCATCCGGTACGGGTCGCCCTCGAGATCCTGCCCCGGGATGAGGGTCAGCCCGAGCACGCTGACCGCGAAGATGACGATGAGCACGATGAGCGGCGCACGCATCCGCCGCATGACCAGGAAGATCGTCGCCGAGGCCTCGGCCGCCGACGCGGCGGCGACCAGGAGGGTGCTGCGGCGCACCGGCCGGTCGTCCTCGCGGCCGAAGACGTTCCGCCAGAAGGCGAGCAGGGGGTTGCCCACGACGACCTCCGTCACCCGCGGTGGAAGGACACCGTCTCCACGACGAGCAGGACGACGGAGACGATGTTGGCCAGCAGCGCGCCCCCGGACAGCGAGACCACGCTCGCCGTCCAGGCGGGGGTCATGCCGGCCGTGGAGACGTACGAGGCGTAGCCGAACATCAGCGTGGCGCCGATCAGCTGCAGGTCGGCGACGAGGCTGGTCGCCAGGTGGACGGCGCCGATCTGGGTGCGGTCACCGAACTTCAGCACCGTCGCGATCAGGTTGACGACGACCGCCGCGAACAGCTCGTAGGGGTTGTGCAGCTCGGGGTCGTCGATGTCGCCGATGAAGAACCCGAAGTTCAGGGTGGCGGCGAGCACGACGAAGAAGCCGAAGACGACCTTCTCGAGGTTCACCCGGCCTCCCGCGTCTGAGGCCCTGCGCTGCCCCGTCCGGGGCGATCCAAAACCCGCAGCTACCGGGCGCGCAACAGCGGCAGCATCACGCCGTCGACCAGCTCCCGCACGACGTCGGCGTCCAGCGTCCGGCCGGTGACCAGCCAGCGCAGGGCGACCACCGCCGTCCCGGCCTCGACCGCGAGCGAGTCCGCCGCGGCCCGGCTCACCTCACCACGCTCCACCGCCCGGTCCAGCACGGTGGCCCACGCGCGGTCCCAGTGCGCGAGCGGGCCCCGCTGGAAGGCCTCGGCCAGGACGCAGTCGTCGAGCACGGCCCCGATCAGGCTGCGGGTGGCCCGGCCGGGCGGGCCGGCGAGCAGGTCCAGCGTCGAGGTGAGCAGACCGAGCATGTCCTCACGCAGCGTGCCGGTGTCCGGGGCGACGATGAGCTCGCCCAGCACGTCCATCACGCCGAGCAGGAGCTCGGACTTGCTCGACCAGCGGCGGTAGATGGTCGCCTTGCCCACCCCGGCGGCCAGGGCCACCGCGTCCATGGTGAGGGCGGCGTACCCGTCGCGGCCGAGCACCTCCAGCACCGCGGCCGCGATGGCCTGGTCGCGCGCCGGGTCGAGCCGTCGGACGCCGCTGCGGGTGCGGGCAGGCGCCGATGGCGGGCGCTTGTCCTCACCGTCGGTCACCGATCGAACGTACTGCGTGGCCCGGGCGTGGCGCAGCCCCCATGGTGGATCTCCGTCCGCGACGGGTTCCCCGGCGGCCCCCACACGCGGCGAGGCCGGTCGCGGATGTCCGCGACCGGCCTCGTCGTCCCCGTCCGGCACCGCTGTCCCCCGCAGCCGTACCGGACGTCCCCCGGGAGGCGGCACCGTCCCCCACGGTGACGCCGGTGGTGCTCCCGGCGACGCCGTCCCCCACAGCGCCCCCGGTCGTGCTCCCGGCGACGCTGTTCCCCCGCAACGTCGTCGGTGGTGCTCCCGGCGACGCTGTCCCCCACAGCGTCGCCGGTCGTGCTGCCGGCGGCTCCATCCCCCCGTGCAAGGGAGACGCCGGCTGTCTGTCAGGCCCCGGAGGGCCGGCTCATCGGGCTCCGCCGTCGCGCTGGACCGCGCTGAAGGTGAAGTCCAGCTCGCTGACGGCACCGGCGACCAGGTCGGCGGTGGTCGTCGACGGCAGGGACGCGGTGAGCAGCAGGTGGTCCACCCCGGCGGCCGCGAGGCCCGCGGAGCCGCCCAGGGCGGTGTCGGCCACGACCGGGCCGGCGTAGTGGCGGGCCGTCGTCCCGGCGCAGGACCACAGGCCCGCGTTCAGCTCCCAGTCCACCGAGCACGACTCGACCAGCAGCTGCAGGCCGTCGTCCGCGTCGGAGTCCAGGACGCTCGACGTCGTCGCCGTCGAGGTCAGCCGCAGCTCCGAGAGCGCCACCGAGCCGTCGTTGACCAGGTCGATCGCCGAGCTCTCGGCGTCGCCGGCCAGGAAGCTGCCGTTGTCGAACAGCGACAGGGTCGCGGCGTCGGCGGCCTCGGTGAGCGCGATCGAGAGCACCCCGGTGTCGAGCTGGGTCACCACCGGCGTCGTGCTGTCGGTGAACGTGCCGAAGGTGCCGAGGCCCGCGACGGTCGCGGCGACCCCGAGGACGCCGGCGGAGGCAAGGACGCGCCTCCGGTTGGCGCGGAGTCGGGCGTTCTGGGCGGTCACGGTGGTCCTCCTCGGTCCGGTTCGTCGCCGTGTCCCGGCGACAGGGAGAACTCTGGAGGGCCAACCGCAGGGTCCCCGCCCGGCAACCGCAAGGAATCCGCAAGCTTGCGAAACCCGGTTGCCGGTCTCCCTACCGTCGGGACATGACCCGAACCGAGGAGCTGGAGCCGGTGCACCGCCGTGAGGACGGCGAACTCGTGGGCTACCTGACCGCCGAGCGGCGGGACGGCGCGGACGTGTGCGTGGCGCGCTCCCTCTTCGGCTCTCCGCTGCGGGCCTTCCCGGCGCGGGAGCAGGCGGCGGCGTTCCTGCGCCATCGCGGCCTGCCGCTGCTCGCCGAGCGCTGGTGGTACCGCCCGGCCGACGGCTCACCCGAGCGCCCGACGACGCTGGTCGAGGCGCGGCTGGGCGAGGTGACGGTGCGCTTCGGCTACGACCCGGAGGTCGTCACCCTCTCCGGCGCCGACCTGGACCGCCTCAGCCTTCCGCACGCCTGAGTACCGCCAGTGAGGGCGGGGAGATGGATCCATCCTGAGCGGCCGCCATCCCGGCGCCGAGGAACTCGATCTCGCGCGCTGAACCGTCAGGTCGGCTCGGCACTCGAGGCAGGCATCGGCTGGAGCCACCTCGCCGGCGCAGCCGCTGCTCACCCCGAGTACGGCGGCTCGTCGTGGACGCCGGCAGCCTCAACGGCGGGCGGGTCATGGGAGGCGGTGCAGGGCTTGTGCAAGACCGCCCCGGGATCTGTGGACGGGCGACTGACCTGGGGATTCAGGCGCTGCTGAACTCCCGGCGAGGTAGACTTCGAACACCTGATCGAAGCGTGGTGGGAGGCGCACATGGGTGAGTTGGCGGTCGCGCTGGACGGGCTGGCCGACGACGAGCTGGACTCGTTGTTCGGGCCGGCGCTGCTGGACCGGCTGCGCGGGTTGCTGGTCGCGGAGAACCGGCTGGCCGCCGAGATCACGCGCACCGTGCGGCAGTGCGAGCTGGCCGGCGCCGCCGAACACGACGGTCTCACGACGATGCCGTCCTGGCTGCGCGGCCACGCCCGGCTGTCCCCGGCCGCGGTCCGCCGGGTGGTCGGCAACGGCCGGGCACTGGAGCACCTGCCGGCCCTGGCCGCCGGGTTCGCCGCCGGACAGATCACCGCCGACCAGGTCACGGTGGTC